>NZ_JBEZDN010000054.1:0-50129 GCF_040648315.1 Pseudonocardia sp. NPDC049154 | reverse complement strand
GGGCACGCCGGCGACCTCGGCCCGGGGCGGGGCGCCCCCGCCCCGCCGGCCCCCCCCCGCGCCCCCTCCCCCCGGGGGGGCCCGGGGGGGGACCGCGGCCGCCCACCCTCGGGTCGGCGGGGTCCGATCCGTCAGCGCGCCCCGGTCACGGCATCCGCGTCGTGGGTGACACCGCTGCGGGGTCCCCAGCGGCGCACGGAGAGACCTGTGGCGAGCGCACACAGCGCACAGAGCCCGAGCCCGTAGAGACCGAGATAGTGCCAGCCGCCGCCGTTCGCGGCGACGAGCGCAGCCGCGGCGAGCGGCGCGAGCCCGCCGATCACGCCGCCGAGCTGCTGCCCGAGCGACACCGCGCTCGTCCGGATCTCGGTCGGGAACAGCTCGCAGAAGAACGCGGGGAACACCCCGTTCACCACCGCGTGGCCCAACCCGAGGACGAGCATCGTACCGAGGAAGATCAGCGCGACGTGCGCGGTGCTCAGCAGCGCGAAGAACAGGACCAGGAGCAACCCCTCGAGCACCGCCCCGTAGATGATCGGCCTGCTTCGGCCCACCTGGTCGGAGAAGGCCCCCCACAACGGCGTCACGATGAAGAGCAGGCCCGCCGCGACGGTCACCACGAGGAGCATCGTGGTGCGCGGGATCCCGTAGGCCGACGTCCCATACGACAGGGCGAACACCGTGACCAGGGCGAAGATGGAGTTCGGGCCGGCACACATGAGGGCCACGGCGACGAGATCCTTCAGATGGTGTCGGAGGACGACCCCGACCGGGATCCCGGTCTCCTTCACGCGGTCCTCGATGTCAGCGAACTCCCGGGACTCCGGAACCCCCATCCGGATGAACAGCGCGACGCCGACGATCAGGACGCTGAGCAGGAACGGGATCCGCCAGGCCCACGCGACGAACGTCTCCGTCGGCAGCAGCGACAGGATCGCGAACACGCCGGTGGAGAGCACGAGTCCGGCGAACGGCCCCGCGTACGCGAACGCCCCGTAGAACCCGCGGCGTCCCGCCGGTGCGTGCTCGACGGCGAAGACCGAGGCGACGCCGAGCTCGCCCCCCATCCCGAAGCCCTGCACGATCCGCAGCAGCAGGAGCAGGACTGGTGCGGTCACGCCGATCGCAGCGTAGGTGGGCAGTAGGCCGATCGCCACCGTCGTCACGCCCATGACGAGCAAGGTCAACAACAGGCTGCGTTTCCGACCGACCCGGTCCGCGATGTGCCCGAACACGATCCCGCCGAACGGGCGGACGCCGTAGCCGACCGCCAAGGTGGCGAAGGCGGCGATCGTCCCCATCGTCGGCGACAGGTCGGCGAAGAAGATCTGGTTGAACACCAGCGCTGCGGCGGTGCCGTAGATGAAGAAGTCGTACCACTCGAACATCCCGCCGACGAAGCTGGCGACCGCCGCCTTCAGCGGACTCGTTCCCACGTCTGTGGACACGGTCTCACCCTTCTCCTTTGAAACAGTGATGTAGACCCAGGCGGGTCGAGCGCTACAGGGTCAGGACTGCTCGGCCGCGAATCCCCCCGGCCTCCAGCGCGTCCAGCGCCCGCACGGCGTCGGCGAACGGGAGTCGGGTCAGGACGGGGCGCAGAGTGCCGGCACGGGCGAGGTCGAGCACGTCGAGGAACTCCGGGTAGGTCCCGCCGTAGAGCCGTTCGGCGATCGTCGCGCCACGCGGGAGGCGTGCCCGGGCGTCGGCGCGCAGGGTGAGCCGCCCGCCCGCCATGCCGGTCACCCGGATCGCCCCGAAGGGGGCGACCACGTCGGCAGCGAGCGCCAGGCTCGAGTCGGCGCCCACGAAGTCGAACACCACCTCCGCCCCCGAGCCGCCCGTCGCTGCGAGGACCTGGTCGGCGGCTCCCGGCGTGTTCGACCGCACGAGATGGTGCGCCGAGCCGGCGACCGCGGCCAGCGCCGCCTCGTCGAGGTCGATCGCCACCACCGTCGCGGCCGTGCAGGCACGAAGGATCTGGACGGCCATCGACCCCAGCCCGCCGATCCCGATCACGACCGCGACCGTGTCCGGCCCGAGCCCGTCGGCCACCGCACGCACCGAGGAGTATGGGGTGAGGGCGGCGTCCGCCATCGTGGCGGCCACGGCGGGGTCCAGGCCGTCGATGGCCGCGAGAGCCGTGACCGGCACCCTGACGAACTCCGCGATCCCGCCGGGTGCCGTGACCCCGCACGTCGGCGGTGCGGTCCGGCGGTCGCCGGTGCCGAGGCACCCGTTGCGGCGTCCGACCAGGCACGCCCGGCAGGTGCCGCACGACCAGATCGGGTAGACCGCCACCTGCGAGCCGACCATCCGGCCGTCGACGTCGGTGCCGGCCTCGACGACCGTGCCGGCGATCTCGTGTCCGAGGATCGTGCCGAGGGCGACCCTGTGGTCGCCGGGTCGTCGGATGTGGACGTCGGTCTGGCAGAGTCCCGCCGCCACCACTCGGAGCACCACCTCGCCCGCCCGCGGCGTCGGCCGTGGCACCTCGACGAAGTCGACCTCCCCCGGCCGCACCAGTGCCAGTGCACGCATCCCGCGTCCGCCGATCAGGGGGTCCGCCCGGCGAAGGAGACGAGCGTGCCGACGAACTCGGCCATGTCGGCCCGCACGTCCTCCTTCTCCTCGAGCACGAGGCGGTCGTGCTCGCGCCAGGTCGCGTCGTCGACGAACCACTGCTCGACGACGGCGTCCCAGCCGGACGCCTCCGGGTCCCGGACGAGATGGATCGAGTAGCGGAAGAACAGCGGACCGCGCCTCATCACCAGCGGCGCGTGGTGGGAGAGGTAGTGCTCCCGGAACCGTGCGGAGGACATCCCCGCTGCCCGCCGCATCAGCCCGATCCGCGCGACGGCCCGCCCGGTCGAGGCGCCCACCGACCTGTCCTGCACGACGGTCCGGACCACGTCGAGAGCGAGCCGGGGTGCCGCGCCCCGCACGGCCGCAGGCACCGTCGCGCCCCACTCTCCGAGCCGGGCCAGGCCGGCGAACGTCGGACGGGACGCCGGACGCTCGCCTCGCACCACGCCCTCGAACCGCCGGTTCGCGGTGGGCTGCAGGGCGAGCGTGCCGTACCGCCCGTACGCGTCGCGGGCCGGGAGCGGATCCCGGGTGAAGACCAGGACTCCCTGGTCGGACGAGGTGTCGACTCTGCTCATCACGTCCTGCTCCGTTCTGTTGTCTCGGGGGCGGGGGTCGGGCCGATGACCGCGCGGGCGGTGAGGACGACCGTGTCCCCGGTCGAACCCTCGACGGCGAGCGGGGCCGTCCCCCGACCGTCCTCGTCGGACTCGACCCCGCCGGTCAACGTGAGGGTGTCGCCGACGAGCACCGGGGCCAGGAAACGCACCTCGAGGTCGCGGAGGCGCTCGACGCCGCACCAGTCGGTGATCCAGGCCGCGACGATCCCGGCGGTCATCTGGCCCATGGCGACGGGGGCCGCGAACCCCGCGCGTGCGGCGACGGCCCGGTCGTGGTGCAGCGGGTTGAAGTCGCCGCACGCTCCGGCGAACCGCAGGACGTCCGTCTGGGCGAGCGGTCCGACCACCCGCCGCGGGAGCTCGGCACCGGCCGCGGCGGGCACTCCCGCGCTCACCGGGCGGGCCTCTCGACCAGGACGTCCTCCTGGGTCACCACTGTCTCGCCGATCGCGTCCACGAAGTCCGTCGCGAGGCTGACCAGCCGCAGCTCTCCGCCGCTCCCGGACCTCCGCTCGTCCGCGACGACGCGCCGCCGCCCCACGATGGCGTCCCCGACGACCATCGGGCGCTGGTAGGTCCAGCGGACGGTCCCCACCACCATGCGCTCGATGTCCAACCCGAGCCGGGCGACCCATCCCCGCTGGTCGCGGTGGTGCAGGCTCACCGCGACGTACGTCGGCGTGGCGACGACGTCCGCATGGCCGCGGGCCGTCGCGACGGCACGGTCGGTATGCACGGGATCCTCGGCCAGGGTGGCCCGGGCGAACTCGCGGACCTTGCCCCGCTCCACGTCGAATGCCACGACGTCGACCTCACGTTCCACGACGGTCCCTTCGTTCGGCGGACGCGCGGGCCCGGGACACCGGCTAGACCACACGACCGGAGGGCAGAGTCATCGGCAGCGAGGTCGCGGAGGAGCCGGTCCCCCCGCGGACGCGCGCGGCCTCGTCCTCCTCGACGGACGGCACCCTGACCCCGTCGAGCGACTCGATCGCCAGCAGGGCCGCCCCGTAGGCCCCGGTGATCTCCGGTTCTTCCGGGACGAGCAGCTCGGCGTCGAGCGCCTCCGACAACGCCCGGACCACCGCGGTGTTGCGCGCGACCCCGCCGGTGAGCGCCACCGGCGTCGCCCTCCCGACCTGGCCGATCAGCCCCAGGGTCCGGGTGGATGCCGCCTTGTGGACCGACGCGGCGATATCGGCGGGATCGTGGCCCTTGGCCAGGAGGGCGATGACCTCCGTGACGGCGAAGGTCGCGCACAGGTTGCTGATCGCGAGGCTCGCGGTACCCGCGCTCGCGAGCTCGTCCAGGTCCTCGACGTCGATCTCCAGGGCGTGTGCCAGCCCCTCGTAGAAGCGGCCGGTACCGCTCGCGCAGCGGTCGTTCATGGCGAAGCGCTCCACCCGCCCCGCCTTGTCGACGTGGATCGCCTTGGTGTCCTGGCCGCCGATGTCCACCACCAGCCGGACGCCCGGGAAGAGCGCGGCCACCCCCCGGCCGTGCGCGCTGATCTCGGTGAACACGAAGTCCGACCCGCCGGGGACCAGCCGCCGCCCGTACCCGGTGGCCGCGACCGCCCGCACGTCCCTGCGCTCGATCCCCGCCTCGGCGAGCGCCTCGTCGAGGGCGCGCTGCAGGCCCTTGCGGCTGACCGTCCCGGTCGTGACCACCGCCGTCGCGACGATCTTCCGCCGCGCGTCGACGACCACGCACTCGGCCGACGTCGACCCGAGATCGACGCCCACGACGTGAGCGCTCACGGCAGCCCCCTCACACCCGGGCCCGCCGGGCGTCGATGGTCTCGAGCAGCGCGGCCAGCCGGGTCTCGAGGATCTCGTCGTTGTAGAAGGCCTCGTCGGCGATGTCGCCCTCGAAGAACGCCGTCGACAGCCCCGCCTGGTCCTCCGCCACCCGGGCCAGCAGGTGCTGGTGGTTGGTGTAGGCCCGGCAGGTGCGGGACGCGTGGAAGAGCACGCCGTCGATCGCGTAGTCCTCGCAGTCGGACAGCATCCCCCGCTTGAGGGTCTTGAACCCCTGGCTGTTCGAGCACAGCAGGTAGTGCTGAGCGAGACCGCGCAGCGGGTCGGCGGGGTCGATCAGCTGCGGCTCCTGCCAGAAGTTCTGGTGTGTGTAGCGCCCGCAGATGACCGAGGCGTCGACGTCGGCGAACTTGCGGGCGAGCCAGCCCAGCTTGTTCCAGTTCATGATTCCGTCGAAGTAGAGCCGGTAGCGCTCGTTGGCCACGCCGGACTCCCCGCGCGCGAGCCGGTCGGCGACCTCGTCCCGCACATCGCGGAAGTAGTCGACCAGCCGCTCCTCCGCGGGCATGAAGTTGATGTGCGCGATGCTCGCGACCCAGTCCCAATAGGTGGCTGGGGCCGGGCTGGACCGGCACAGCTCCATGCCCTCGCGGCGCAGCTCGGAGGCCTGCTTGATGTAGGTCATCACCTCGCCGAGCCGGTCGTGGTCGAAGGGCCGGCCGGTCTGGGCCTCCAGGAACTCGATGAGCCTGCGGAGCTGGTCGACCACGAACACCGTGGCCTCCTCCCACTCCTGACCGACGAGGTAGCCGGCGTCGGGCTTGCTGCCGAACATGAACGGCAGCGACAGCGTGAAGATCGGGACCTTCTTGCCGAGGATGCGGTAGGACATCTGGTCCCACTGCTGCCCGGTGCTGCAGCCCTGGTAGCCGTTGACGAAGAAGTCCGGCTGCGGGAGCCGGCTGGCCAGCTCGCGCCGGTCGACGGTCCCGACGATGCCGGACTCCTCGGCGCCGCCACCGCTGGTGAGCACCGCGCACCCCAGGTGGGTCCGGGAGTAGGAGCAGAGCTCGTTGACGTAGCCGTACTGCTCGCCGGCGAGCTGGGCGGGCGCCTCGAGGTGCTGCGCCGCCAGGCGGGCGGAGAACGCCTCGCCGTGGCACCAGGAGATCCCTGCCGCCTGGAACAGCGGGTTGAGGGCGTGGCCGTTGTACCAGACGACCTGCGCGCCGCGCTCGCGCGCGCTGAACAGGTCGTCCCAGTAGGCGCCGACCAGCTCACCACCCCACCCGGTCGTCCGGAGCCGGTTCGACTTGTTCTCCAGCAGGTCCACCATGAACGTCTCCTCCTCACCGAGCGGCCGGGTTCACGCGGACGCCGCGTGCGTGCGCGTCCGCCCGAGCCTGACCTGCTCGAACATCGCCTCGATCCGGGTCCGCATGGTCTCCAGCGGCATGCCCTCGTGCTCGGTCTCGAGCAGCAGGTGCGGCACCCCCTCCGCGTCGAGTCGCTTGCGCACCTCGGGGAGGTAGAGCATGTGCGGCTCGCAGTACTTGACCATCAGCGAGATCACGGCCTCGGCGCCGCTGCGCCGGACGGCGTCCACCAGGTAGCTGTCCCAGTCCACGTCGGACTGCGCCCGGGTCGGGCACGGGACGGCCACGTTGCGGCGGAGGTACTGGGAGACCAGCGCGTCGAGCGGCGGCCGGTCCTCGTCCGCGTCCGTCGAGACGTGCCGGACCCCGTGGAACAGGTCGTCGTCCACGACGAGACCACCGCTCTCCTCGATGAGCTCGAGCAGCTCGGGCTTGGGCGCATGGCACAGGTGAGCCGAGAGGTGCACGCGCACCCGGCCGCCGTCCCGGGCTCCGGGAACCGACGCGGCCACCAGCTCCTCCAACAGCGCGGTGTGCTCCTCGCGCTGCATCACCATGCTCGACTTGACGATGGTCTGCAGCTCAGTGGGACCGAAGCGGGCGTCCCCGTCCCGACGGTCGGTGTACAGCCGCCGCAGCAGCCTGCGCCCCCGGTTGTACGCGCGGATGCTCCGGCCGAGTCGCTCCTCGGTGACCTCGACGCCCGCGAACGCCGACATCTCCTCGACGAACCCCGCGAGCGTGAGCCGCACCTGCTCCGGCGTCCACGGGTCGTTCATCGACGAGATGAGCTGTCCGAAGTGGAAGGGGCGGTCCGAGAGCTCGCGGATGACGTCCGCGGCGCCGATCAGCTGGATGCAGTGGTCGGCCATGAAGACCGCGTCGAAGACGTCCAGCCTGCCGGTCGCGGCCTGGTCGGCGAGGTTGCGGGAGTACCCGCAGTTGAACTCGCTGAGCAGGTTGTTCCCGAGCGTGATCGGGTTCCGGTCCTCCTGGACGACCACGGGCAGCACCCCGGCCGCGTGGGCGATCTCCGCCGGGAAGTTCATCGGGAGCACGCCGACGGCGGGGCTCCCAGTCCGGGCCTTCCACCGCGCCGCGTACCCGGCCGGGTCATCGGCTGCCTCGGCCATCCGCTCGAGCGGACTCACCGCGTCACCCATGTGCGCTGTCCTTCCTCCGGGGGCGCCGGAACGAGGGCGCCGCCGGCGATCTGGTCCCGCAGGGCGAACTTCTGGATCTTGCCCGCGGGGGTGGTCGGGTACCGGTCGACGAAGAACCAGGAGGTCGGCGCCTTGAACCGCGCGATGCGGGACCGGCAGTACGCCACCAGGTCCGTGGCGGTGACCGCCGAGCCGGGAACCGCCCGCACGACGGCGGCGACCGTCTCCCCGAGCTCCGCGTGCGGGACGCCGAGCACGACCGCCTCCGCGACGTCCGGGTGCTCGAACAGCACGTCCTCGACCTCGCGCGGCGAGATGTTCTCGCCACCCCGGATGATCATGTCCTTGAGTCGGCCGGTGATCCGCAGGTAACCCCGCTCGTCCATCGAACCGAGGTCCCCGGTATGGAGCCAGCCCTCGGTGTCCAGCGCGGCGCTCGTCGCGGCCGGGTCGTCCAGGTAACCGACCATCATCTGGTGGCCGCGTCCGCAGATCTCCCCCTCGGCCCCCAGCGGGACGACGCTGCCGTCCACCGGGTCGGCAATCTTGATCTCGACCTGCGGGACGGCGGTGCCGATGGTGCCGGCCTGGTCCTCCGGGGTGTCGTCCACCCGGGTGGTGGTCAGGACGCCGGAGACCTCGGTCTGCCCGTAGATGTTGGTGAAACCACAGCCGAACGCGGCCTTGGTACGCCGGACGAGCTCGGCGGGCACCGGCGCCGCGCCGGACACCAGGGTGTGGACGCTCGACACGTCCCGCCGGGCGAGGTCCGGGTGGTCCAGCATCCGGATCAACATCGTCGGCACGAACAGCCCGATGTTCGCCCGCGCGTCCTCCATCAGGTCCAGGACCAGACCCGGGTCGAACTCCGGGACGACGACATGGGTGCCGTGCCGGGCGATGACCCCGAGCCCCGTCGTGACGCAACCGCCGACGTGGAACAGCGGCATGGCGTTGAGCCAGGTGTCCCCCGGCCGCATCCCGCACTGCTCCAGCACCAGATCGGGGGTGTTGCAGATGCCGCGGTGGTGGAGCAGCACGCCCTTGGGGAACCCGGTGGTGCCGCCGGTGTACTGGATCTGGGCCACCGACGCGGCGTCGACCTCGGGCAGGGCACCGCCGGCTCCGGCGGGCACCAGCGCCACCCACTCGTCGAAGCGCCACACGGCCCGGACCGACGGGATGGCCGGCGCCAGACCAAGGACCGTCTCGTGGAGCGCGTGGCCGCGATACTCCGGGGCGACGACGACCCCGGCGGCCGCCGACCGCCGCAGCACGTGCTCGATCTCGCGCTCCTGGTAGGCCGGGTTGGCCGGGGCCAGGGTCAGGCCGGCGAGCCCCGCGCCCAACTGCAGGACGACCCAGTCGGCGGAGTTCGGCGCGAGCACCACGACGACCTCGCCGGGCCGGAACTCCGCGAGGAGCGCGTGGGCCGCTGCGGTGGCGGCCTCCAGCAGCTCGCGATAGGTCCAGCGGCGCCGCCCCGCCGGGTCCCGCGCGCCCTCGACCAGGGCGACCCGGTCCGGCACCTGCGCGGCCGCCCGGGCCAGCAGCCCTCCCACGGTCAGGGTGTCGTCGATGTCCCGCGACCGGTCGGCGGGCCGGTACGAGGTCGTCAGTGGAGATGTGCGCGTGTTCGTGGTGGTCATGTCGCTTCCGTCCCGGACCGGTGCCTAGGCCATCGTGAGGCCGCCGCTGACCGACAGCGTCTGGCCGGTGACGTACCCCGCGCCGTCACCGGCGAAGAAGCGGACGGCGGCGGCGATGTCGGCGGGCTCGCCCAGCCTGCGCATCGGGACGGCCTTGACCATGGACCGCATCACGGCCTCGGCGCTCTCCTGCTGCTCCAGGACGCTCTCCATCGCCGGCGTCCGGGTGGGCCCCGGGCAGACCGTGTTGGCGGTGACGCCGGCGCGAGCCGCCTCCCGCGCGATCGTCTTGGTGAAGGCGATGATGCCGCCCTTCGCGCCGGAGTAGACGGCCTCCAGCGAGGACCCGACCCGTCCGGCGTCCGAGCCGATGTTCACGATCCGGCCCGCGCCCCGCTCCATCATCCCCGGGAGGATCGCGCGCACGAAGCGCAGCGACGACAGGAAGTTGACGTCGATGATCCGATCCCAGAACCCCTCGTCGGTCTGCACGAAGGGGATGTGCTCGTCGAACCCGGCGTTGTTGACCAGCACGTGGACGGGGCCCGCCGTGGTCTCGATCTCGGCCACGACCGCCCGCACGCCCGCACTGTCGGTTACGTCCACGACGTGGTGGGACGCGGTCAGTCCGCGGTCCTGGAGCGCCTTGGCCACCTCGGCCGCGGTCGCCTCGTCGCGGTCGACCACCGCGACGTGGAAGCCGTCCTCCGCCAGGCCCTCCACGATCCCGCGGCCGATCCCCCGGCCACCGCCCGTGACGAGGGCGACTCGCTTCTCGGAACTCACTCGGTCCAACTCCTTCGTGTGTGTGATGGGGCGATCAGCCCAGGTCGACCTTGGTGGCGCCACCGTCGATCGAGAGGATCTCCCCGGTGATCCACGCGGCCTGCGGGGAGAGCAGGAAGCAGGCGGCGGGCGCGACGTCCTCGGGCCGGCCGAAGCGCCGCAGGGGGTAACGGCTCCGCAGCGCGTCCACGTCTCCGCGCAGCCTCGCCTCCGAGAACCGCGTCGTGATCATGGCCGGCGCCACGGCGTTGACGCGGACGCGGGGCGCGAGCTCGAGGGCGAGCTGACGGGTGAGGTGCTCGACGGCGGCCTTCGACATGGCGTACACGCCCAGGTTCTCGGCACTGTGCCGGGCCGCGATCGAGGTCACGTTCACCACGGCGCCGCCGGTCTCGACGAGCCCGTCGCGGCAGGCGCTCTGGATCATCGCGAGGCACCCCGCGACGTTGATCTCGAAGGTCTTGAGGACGGCCCTCGACGACGCGTCCTGCAGCGGGCCGTAGTACGGGCTCGCCCCGACGTTGTTGACCAGCATCCCGACGGGGCCGAAGCGGTCCCGGACCTTCCCCGTGACCTCGGCCGCGGACTCCGCGTCCCGCACGTCCGCCTGGATCAGCAGGAGCCGGTCCCCGCCCAGCTCGGCCTCCGCCTCGGCGAGCGACTCGGTCTTCCGGGCCGTGATCGCGACCGCGGCCCCGCGGGCGAGCAGCTCGCGGGCGATCTCGAACCCGATGCCCCGGCTGCCGCCCGTGACCAGCGCCGTTCGGCCCGCGAACCCCGAGGTGGTCATGTCGCCTCCAGGGTGCGTCGCGACTGCGCGACGAGCGGGGCGATCAGGGCCCCGACGTCCGCGAAGCCCTCCGGGGTGTCACCGGCCAGGAAGCGCCGGTGGATGTGTCCGCGCAGCACAGCCAGCTTGAGGTAGCCGAAGGCCGCGTACCAGGACAGCCTCTCGGGCGCCCGCCCGGTGCGCGCGGCGTAGCGCTCGGCGAGCTCACCGAACTCCGGGAAGCCGAGCGCGGGGTCGATGCCCTTGCGCATGGTGTCGCCGCCGGGGTTCTCCACGCCGTCCCAGTAACACTGCAGCAGACCGAGGTCGGTCAGCGGGTCGCCGAGGGTGGCCAGCTCCCAGTCCAGGACGGCAGCGAGCAGGCCCTCCCCGGAGACCAGGACGTTGTCCAGGCGGTAGTCACCGTGCACCAGCGCGGGCCGCCCGGTGTCCGGCACGCCCGCTCGGAGCCGTTCGACCACCCCGGCGACGCCCGCCACCTGCGCGAGCACCGTCTCCGCCTGTCCCGTCCAGCGGGTGACCTGCCGCTGCAGGAACCCCGCGGGCCGACCGAAGTCCCCCAACCCGACCGACTCGACGTCGACCTCGTGCATGTCGGCCAGCGTGTCGACGAGCGCGAAGGAGACCTGCCGGGCCCGCTCGGCGCCCAGCCGCGCGGTCTGCTCCGGGGTGCGGTAGACCGTGCCCTCCACGAACTCGGACAGGTAGAAGGGCGCCCCGAGGACGGTGGCGTCCGCGCAGTGGTGGACGACAGCGGGCACGGGGATCGCGCTGCCGGCCAGGGCCGCCATGACGCGGGACTCCCGCCCCATGTCGTGCGACCGGCTGTCTCGCTCCCCCAACGGCGGACGCCGCAGCACCCACCGCGACGCCCCGTCCGTGACCTCGTAGGTGAGGTTGGAGTGCCCGCCCTCCAGCACCGTGCCCCGCAGCGGCCCGGTCACCAGCCCGGGCCGCTCGGCCTCCAGGTGGGCGCGCAGCGCCGCGAGGTCCACACCCGGCGGCCCGGCGGCGGTCCCGACGGTCGAGTGTGTCGTCGCCGTCTCGGTCATCGTCGTTCCCTTCATCGGAACCCGGGGGTTCGCTTCTCGAGGAAGGCCCGCATGCCCTCGCGGGCGTCCGGGCCGTCGAAGAGGGCCTCGACCCGGCTCACCTCGCCGGCGAGCCCCTCGGCGAGGGGCACCTCGAAGGCGGAGTCCACCAGGGCGATCACGTCCATCAGGGCGGGGATCGACAGCGCGGCCATCGCGCCCGCGAGCTCGCGGGCCGTCGCCTCGGCCTCGCCCGGCTCGCACACCCGGTCCACCAGGCCGATCTCCCGGGCCTCCGCCGCGCCGACGGGCCGCGCGGTGAGCATGAGCTCGAGGGCCCGCCCCCGCCCCACGTACCGCGGCAGCCGCTGGGTCGCCCCGGCACTGGGGATCAGCCCGATCCTGGCCTCCGGGAGCCCGACCCGGGCGGTCCGGGACGCCACGCGCAGGCTGCAGGCGAGGGCGAGCTCCATCCCGCCGCCCAGCGCGCTGCCCTCGATCGCCGCGACGGTCGGCCGGTCCAGTGCCGCGATCCGCGCGACGGTGGACCGCAGCCGCAGCCCGTAGGCCACGAAGCCGTCCCGGTCGACGTCGACCATGGTCTTGATGTCCGCGCCCGCGGCGAAGAACCGCGGCACCGCGGAGGCGACCACGACGACCCTGGCCCGATCCTTCTCCGCCACGTCGAGTGCCTCGTCCAGGCCGTCGAGGAGCTCCGGCGCGAGGGCGTTGACCGGCGGGTTCGCCATCCGGACGACGAACACGCCGTCCTCCGAGGAGGACACCTCCACCGTCTGGGACGCCACCTCGGCTCCGCCGTTCACGCGTACTTGGCGAAGTCGGGCTTGCGCTTCTCGGCGAAGGCCCGCGCGCCCTCCATGGCCTCCTCGGTCTTCGCGAAGGTGTCCAGGCCCGCCTCCGCGAGCAGGGCGATGCCCGCCTGGTGCTCGGTGTCGGCGTTGAACGCCTTCTTGAGGAAACGCAGCGCGGTGGGGCTGTAGTCGGCCATCTTCGCGACCCACTCCTTGGCCGCGGGCAGCAGATCCTCCTTCGGCACGACCTTGTTCACCAACCCCCATTCCTTCGCCTCCTGTGCGGTGTACTTGTCGAGCAGGAACCAGATCTCCCGGGCCCGCTTCTCCCCGACGACCCGGGCGAGGAACAGCGCGCCGAAACCGGCGTCGAACGAGCCGACCCGCGGACCACTCTGCGCGAAGGTGGCGTGCTCGGCGGCGATCGACAGGTCGCAGATGACGTGCAGCACGTGCCCGCCGCCGATCGCGATGCCGTTGACCGCCGCGATCACCGGCTTCGGGATGTCGCGGATCAGCTTCTGCAGGTAGGTGCCCTCGAAGAGGCCGTTCGACGTGGGCCCGTAGTCACCCGTCTCGGCCCGCTGCTTCACGTCGCCACCGACGCAGAAGGCGCGGTCCCCCGCTGCGGTCAGGATGACCCCGTGCACGTTCTGGTCCGCCCACGCCCGCTTGAAGGCGTGGATCATCTCCTCGGTGGTGGTGGCCCGGAAGGCGTTCATCCGCTCGGCGCGGTCGATGGTGATGACGGCGGCCGGGCCGTCGACGTCGTAGGTGATGTCCTGGTATTCCATGCTGCCGGTGCTGCCTTTCTGAAGGGGTTTCACGAATCTGGAGGAGCGACGACTCTCGTCGGTACTCACACCGGACCACTGATCCGGAAGTCGGGGGCGACCCGGCGGTACTCGCGGCGCGCGATCGACATCTTGTGCACCTCGTCGGGTCCGTCGGCCAGCCGCAGGGTGCGCATCTTGGCGTACATGTAGGCCAGCGGGGTGTACTGCGTGACGCCGGCCGCGCCGTGCACCTGGACGGCGCGGTCCACCACCTCGAAGCAGATCTCCGGGATGGCGACCTTGATGCCGGCGATCTCCTGGGCGGCCGCCTTGTTGCCGACGGTGTCCATCAGCCGGGCGGCGTGCAGCACGTACTGGCGCGCCATGTCGATCTTGATCCGGGACTCGGCGACCCAGTCCTGGATGAGCCCCCGGTGCGCCAGCGTGGTGCCGAAGGTGCTGCGGGACAACGAGCGGGTGATCATGAGACCGAGTGCCCGCTCCGCGACACCGATCGCCCGCATGCAGTGGTGGATCCGGCCCGGCCCCAGCCGGGCCTGGGCGATGGCGAACCCGCTCCCCTGCTCGCCGAGCAGGTTCTCCACCGGTACCCGCACGTCCCGGTAGATCACCTCGGGGTGGCCGCCGCGCTCCTCGTAGCCGAAGACCGTGGGGAGTCGGCCGAACTCGAGGCCGGGGGTGTCCAGGGGCACGGCGAACATCGAGTGCTGCCGGTGCCGCGGCGCGTCCGGGTCGGTGCGCGCCATCACCAGCAGCAGCGCGCACCGCTCGGACTTGGCCCCGGAGCTGAACCACTTCCGCCCGTCGAGCACGTAGTGATCGCCGTCCCTGGTCGCCCGGAGGTCGATGTTCGTCGCGTCCGAGGAGGCGACGTCCGGCTCGGACATCGAGTAGGCGCTGCGGATGCTGCCCGACAGCAGGGGCTCCAGCCACCGCTCCTGCACGGCCGGGGTGGCGAAGTGGTGGAGGATCTCGGCGTTGCCCGAGTCCGGCGGCTGGCAGTTGAACACCTCGGAGGCGAACCAGACCTTGCCGAGCTCCTCGGACACCGGCGCATAGTCCGCATTGGACAGTCGGACGCCCGCGTGCCCCGGCTGCAGGTCGGGCAGGAACAGGTTCCACAGACCCTCGGCCGCCGCCTTGGCCTTGAGCTCCTCGAGCACCGGGGGGTGGCCGTACGGGCCCACCTCCGCCAGCTCCGCGTAGAAGCGGTCCTCGTTCGGGTAGACGTGCTGGTCCATGAAGCGCCGGACCGCCTCGAGGACGCGCAGGCCGTCCTCCCCGGATCCGTCGGCCATGGGAAGCCTCCTCTCGTCGGGGTCGTCCGCGGTCATCGCAGGACGACCGGATGCATGTGCACGGCCGCGGTGTCCGCGACATCGGTACGGCAGAGCGAAGCCCAGGTCGCCGGGTCGGCCCGCGCGGCACACAGGGACTCGTGGTCCGCCCACCACAGCTCGTCGACGACGTCGTAGGCCGGCCGAGGGGCGGCGGGCCCGCAGACCACCGTGTTGCGGATGCACCGCGTCAGGCCCGGCACCCGCTGTTCGACGTCCGCCGTGGTCCACGCCTCGTCGAACCGGCAGGGCTCGATCTCGCGGCGTCGCCGGGCCAGCAGCACGACCTTGAGCCCGTCCGCGGCGCCGTCTCGCACCGGCTCCTCGGCGACTCGCAGGTAGTCGTGCCGGGTGACGTCCAGGAAGTTCGGCTCGTCGGCCCGGGCGCCCCCGAGGTAGGCCGGGTCGGAGTGCAGCCCGCCCGTCCCGTCGTCCGGGCCGTCGACGTCCAGCCAGGCCTCGCTGATCCCGTCCACCGGTGGCGGCGCCACCGGCGGCCCGGGCCAGTCCCGCACGTGGTTCTGCACGTAGCGGCGGAGCCCGGGGATCTGCAGGGCGAAGGGGCCGTGGATCTGCCGCCAGTGGGCCGAGAACGCGGACCGTGACAGGTCCGGGCGGCGGACCAGCAGCGCGAACAGCTTGCGCCCGGTCATGCGATCGCCGCGTCCGAGGACACCTCGTCGCCCGGTTCCGGTTCCGTGGCTCCCAGGTCCGTGCCGATCAGGTCCTTGACCAGGAACGCGACGGAGAGCGCGCCCAGAACGCAGAGCACGGTCACGTAGACCGCGATGGGCGCCAGGCCCCGGTCCCCCGCGGACAGGGCGACGGCGATCACCGGGGCGAACCCGCCCACGACGGAGGCGAGCTGCTGACCGAGCGACACCGCCGTGCACCGGAGCTCGGTCGGGAACATCTCCACCGAGAAGGCCGGGCTGATTCCGGTGATGATCCCGTGCCCCAGGCCGAGGAGCGCCGTCATCGCCACCAGGATGACCCAGGGGTCGCCGGTCGGCAGCGACAGGAAGAACAGCCACAGCAGCCCGGCCTCGACGGGGACGCCCACCGCCAGCAGCCACTTCCGCCCGACCCGGTCGGAGAGCGCGCCCCACAGGGGCGCCGAGACCACCAACACGGTCGCCGCGATGCCCACCAACCAGAGCATGGTCGTGCGCGGCACCCCGTAGGTCGTGGTCGCGACCGAGAGGCCGAACACGGTCACCAGGTAGAGGATGGTGTTCGGGCCGGACCAGATCATCAAGATCACCAGGACCTGCCGCCAATATCGGCGCACCGTGGTGAGCAGGGGCAGCGGCTCGATGCGCCCCTCGCGCAACGACTCCTCGAAGACCGGCGGTTCCCCGACCGTGCGTCGGATGACGAACCCGATGCCGACCACGACGGCACTGAGCAGGAACGGAATCCGCCAGCCCCAGGCCAGGAAGGCCTCGTCCGACATGAGCGTGAGCGGCCCGACCACCGCCGAGGACAGGACGAGTCCCGCGAAGGCGCCGGCCATGGAGAACGACCCGAAGAAGCCCCGCCGGTTTCGCGGCGCATGCTCGACCGCCATCCCGACCGCTCCCCCGAGCTCACCGCCGACCGCGAGGCCCTGGATGAGTCGCAGCAGGATCAGCAGGACGGGAGCGGCTTCGCCGATCTGCGAGAAGGTCGGCAGGCAACCGATGAGGAAGGTCCCCAGACCCATCATCAGCAGGGTGATCAGGAGGGACCGGCGCCGTCCGTAGCGGTCGCCGATGTGTCCGAAGACGATTCCGCCGACCGGTCGGACGAGGTACCCGACACTGAAGGTAGCGAACGCGAGCAACGTCCCGACCGCAGGCGACAGTTCGCTGAAGAACAACCCGTTGAACACCAGGGCCGCGGCCGTGCCGTAGATGAAGAAGTCGTAGTACTCGGTCAGAGATCCGACGAAACTCGCTGCCGATGCCCGACCGGGCGTCGACGTGCGTACTCCGACTGTCATTCGTGCCTCCAGGGAAGAAGGGTGCACCACCGCGCACCCACTGCTGCCGACAACGCTGAGGACGTGCATTCCCTTGACCACCGACGGGCGTCCGAGCGCCCGCCGTGTCGTCTCTTCGCTCAGGAGTCTCGATCTTTGACAACTCTGGGAAGGACCGCACCGAAACCATACAAGATGAGAGGTGGTGTCCGCGACCCCCCGGATGAACCTTCTCGCGAGTCCGCGACGATTGCCCCGTGACGGAAGACTGCCGAGCCGACCCGGTCGCCGCGGCGCCACCGCCGCGGCAGCCCCCGCTGCCCCCACCGAGCGCGCGGTCGATGCTGCTCACCGTGGCCGGCGAGCTGGTGAGCAACGAGCCCGGCGGCGTCCGGACGAACGCGCTGCTTCCCGTGTTCGCCCGGCTCGGCATCGAGGACCACGCCTGTCGCCAGCTCCTCGCGCGATCGACCCGGGCGGGATGGCTGACCCGGGTGCGCGACGGCCGCACCGTCCGTTGGACCCTCGACACCCGCGGGCGAGCCCTGGTGGACGACGGTGTGCGCCGCGTGGCAGCGTTTCTCTCCGACGAGCGGCGGTGGGACGGTCGCTGGCTCGTCCTGAACGTCAACGTCCCTGAGGACCGGCGCACCCTCCGCAAACGGCTCTACGGCGGACTGGGCTGGCTCGGCTTCGGCAACCCCACCGTGGGCGTCTGGATCACTCCGCACACGGAGCGCGCGCAGGACCTGGCGCAGCTGATCTCCCTGCTCGGGTTGGAGCAGACGTCGGTGGCCGTGACCGGGCACACCGTCGACCTCGGGCTCTCCGAGTCGGAGCTGGTCGCCCGGGCGTGGGACCTCACCGACCTCGACAAGGCCTACCGGCGGTTCCTCGAGCAGGACGCCGAGAACCCGCCGCCCAGCACCCCCGACGAGCTGCTCACGGCCTATCTCCAGCTACTGAACCTGCAACAACGGTTCATGCGCCTGGACCCGCAGCTTCCGGCCACCCTGCAGCCGGAGTGGGTGGGCCGCGAGGCGGCCGCGGTGTTCCGTGCGCGCCGTGCCGAATGGGCCGCCCCCGCTCACCAACGCTTCCACGAGATCGTCGCCGAGACGGCGCCACCGGGCCGCCGGACCTCGTCGAACGGATCACCGGACTGAGTGGCGGCGACACGGAGCGGGCGGAACGGGTGGTGCGCTCAGTGCACTAGCGGGGGGAGGGCCGGGGCGAGGTCAGCCACGACCTCCTCCGGGTCCTGGGCGGCCACCGCCGGGAGGGCCGGGACGTAGCGGGTGAGGGCGTGCCGAGCACCGCCGTCGCGATCCGGCCCGCCCGGCGCTCCGGGGCCGCCAGCCCCAGCCCCGCGGCGAGCTCGACCGCCTGCTCCGCTACCACCCCGCGGATCCGGGCCGTGGCCGCCTCGGTGGTGGTCGCGGACCGCAGCAGGGCCTGCAGGGCCCGGTCCGCGGGCGGGCGCTCCCGCAGCTCCACGAAGGGGTGGCCAACCGTCCGAGCTCCGCGCGCCGCGTGACGCCCGTCAGGTGGCGTCGAAGTCCGTGCCTACTCCGACCTCGGCCCAGGCGACGAGGTCGGCCTGCTGGCCCGCCAGCACCTCGGTGAGCCGGCGCCGGGCGTCCGTGCCGAGGACGAGCAGGGCGGGGGGCTCGGGCGAGGTGACCGCGGCGATGATCGCCTCGGCGGCGCGCGCCGGGTCGCCCGGCTGGGTGCCGTCCATGGTGTCGTACTCCTTGCGCCGCTTGCCCGCCGTCTCTGCGTAGTCCGCGATCGCGACCGCGGACTGGGTGAGCGAGCGGCCGGAGAACTCGGTGCGGAAGGCTCCGGGCTCCACCGAGAACGCCACGATCCCCAGCGGCGCGAGCTCCACGCGCAGCGAGCTCGTGAGCGCCTCCATCGCCGCCTTGGCCGCGGCGTAGTAGCCCGACCCGGCCGGGCTGGACCGCGCGGCGATGGACGAGATCGTCACGAGCGTGCCCGCCCGCCGCGCGCGCATCCCGGGGAGCACCGCCTTGACCAGGTCGACCGGTCCGTGCACGTGGGTGGCGAACAGCCGCTCGACGTCCGCGGGATCGCCCTCCTCCACGGCCGCGCGGTAGCCGTAGCCGGCGTTGTTGACCAGCACATCGATCCCGCCGAACCGCTCGGTGCCCACGGCGACCGCGTCCCGGACCTGCTCGGGAGAGGTGACGTCGAGCGGAAGCGTCAGGGCCCGGTCCGGGTAGGGCGCGCACAGCTCCGCCACGGTGCCCGGGTCCCGCGCGGTGACCACCGCCGAGTCCCCGCGCGCCAGCACGGCGGACGCGAGGGCACGGCCCAGACCGGTCGAGCATCCGGTGATCAACCACGTGATCATGGCCCGATGATCCCCGATCCCGGGCGCACTCAGGCGGTGAGTCCTGCGGTCCGGGACGCCGCGTCGAGGAACGAGCGGACGAGCGCGGGATCGGCGTAGTACGGGTCACCGTGCCCGGCGACGGTGCGGCGGTGGCTGTACTCGAAGAGCACGGCCAGCTTCCACAGCGCCATCGCGGTGTACCAGCGCAGGCCGGCCAGGTCCCGACCGGTGCGCGCGGCGTAGCGCTGTGCCAGCTCGTCCCGCGTGGGGTAGCCCGGCTCCAGCGCGGCGGCGCCCATCTGAGCGGTGGGAGTGAGCGGCTCCCCGTGCTCCGGCCAGCTGGCGAGGAAGTAGCCGACGTCGAACAGGGGGTCGCCGAGGGTCGCGAGCTCCCAGTCCAGCACGGCCGCCACGCGGGCGTCCGTGCCGACGATGACGTTGCCGAGCCGGAAGTCGTTGTGCACCAGGGTGGCGCCGGACTCGGCGGGGGCGTGGGCCTCCAGCCAGGCGTCGACCTCCGCGAACTCCGCGGGCGGGCGGCCGTCCGCGTCCGCGACAAGGCGCCGCATCCGCTTGAGGTGCCGCGCGTTGAAGCCCTCCGGGCGGCCCATCTCGTCCAGTCCCGCGGCGTGCCAGTCCACGGCGTGCAGGTCGGCCAGGGTGTCCACCATGGACTCCCCGATCTCCCGGCCGCGGCCGGCCAGCTCCGGGGGCGTCCGGGTGGTGACGACCGGCCCGGCGACCAGGCTCATCACGTAGAGCGGGCTGTCGATCACCTCGCCGGCCTCGGCGGTGGCCAGCACCTCCGGGACCGGCACGTCCGTACCCGCGAGGCCCGAGAGCAGCCGGGCCTCGCGCAGCACGTCGTGCGCGCCGGGCGGGACCGGCGGGGGCGGTGGCCGCCGGACGACGACGTCCCGGCTGCCGCTCACCAGGAACGTCAGGTTCGAGTGGCCGTCGCCGATCCGGCGGGCAGTCAGCGGGCCCTCGGCCACGCCGTGCTTGGCCAGGAACGCCTCCAGCGCGCCGAGGTCGGCCTCCGACCAGTCCCAGGCGCTCACCGGTTCCGGCTCGCGACGAGGTGGTTGAGGTACTCGCGCGGCCAGTGCGTCTCCCACTGCCCGGCGGCGGGCTCGCCGTCGATCGTGGCGTCGCAGGCAGACTCCCAGATCTCGGTGGCCATCTTGTCGTTGGTGGGCAGCTTGATCAGCCCGTAGCGGTCGAAGGTGACCTCGGTCCGGCCACCCGCGGTGTCGACGAGCGTGGCCTCGAGGCGCTTCTGGGACATGTCGTCCTGGTAGGTGGCGTGGTGCTCGATGTGCGACACGGGGACCGTCACGCCGTTCTTCAGAACCGAGCCCGCGAAGCCCCACTCGCCGCCGGCGATCCAGATCCAGCCGTTCACGGCCTGCCCGGAGTCGGTGTAGGCCACGAACCACTTCCAATGGTGTGGCACGCCCCAGTCCCGGTTGCCCCAGGAGTGGTCGCGGTGCCCCATCCGGCGATCCCACTCGACGCGGCGGCCCGCCACCTCGAGGAACCCGCTGACCCGGCCGGTCTGCTCGAGCCGGTTGGCCGCGAACCACTCCGGCAGACCGTCCGGATTGGAGCGATAGCTGAACGCGTCCTGCACGGCCTCGAAGCGGTACTCCAGGCGGACCTTCTCGCTCTCGTAGGTCACGTCCGCCGTTCGCCGCAGCTCGGGCTGGCGGACCGTGAGGCCCTTGATCCGGAAGTCGTCGAAGTCCGTGTCCTCGGACACCGTGCCACCGCCCAGGTCCAGCGCGAGCGGCTCGCTGTCGGGCCCCCACACGGACACGTTGAAGCCGGACTTCCCGTGCGCGGTCAGGTACAGGTACACCTGCAGCCCGAGCCGCTCGTCGGGCATGATCATCTCCCAGAACAGGGAGTCCCGCATGCGGCCGCCCGGCTCGGCGGGCCAGTGTCGCAGGTCGTCCTGCGGGCCGAAGCCGGGATCGGGGATGTGAACGTCGGGGAGGGCCATCGGTCTACCTTCCGGTGAAGTTCGCGGGCCTGCGCTCGAGGAAGGCGGAGAGCGCCTCGGGCATGTCGGCGGCCCGGGTGAGCAGCGCCTGGCCCCGGTTCTCCAGCTCCATCGCCGCGCCGTAGGAGGTGATCTCCTGGTTGCGGAGCAGGGCGCGCTTGGACATCCGCACCCCGCCCGGGGAGTTGGCGGCGATCGCGGCGGCGAGCCGATCCGCCTCGGCGAACAGGTCCTCGCTCGGCACGACCCGGTTGACCAGCCCGATCCGTTCCGCTTCGGCGGCCTCGACGACGCGGCCGGTGAAGCCGAGCTCGGCCGCGCGGCCGTAGCCCACGAGCCGGGTCAGAAGGTAGCTGGTGCCGAGCTCGCCGCACGACAGCCCGACCCGGACGAACGCGCAGGACAGCTTGGCGGTGGGTGCGGCCAACCGGACGTCGGCGGCGAGCGCGAGCGCCAGCCCCCCGCCCACTGCGGGCCCGTGGATCGCGGCGATCACCGGGAACGGCAGCTCGCGGATCGCGGACAGGCCGCCGGTGGCGGCTTCCTGGAAGAACAGGAACTCGCGCACGCCGAGCTCACGGATGCCCCCCACCTCCGCGAGGTCGAACCCGGAGCAGAAGGCCTTGTCCCCCGCGCCGCGCACGATCAGGGCTCGGGCCCCGCTGTCCCGCAGGGCGAGCGCGGCCTCGTTGTGCTCGTGGAACATCCGCTGGGTCTGCGAATTGGCCCGCTCGGGCCGGTTGACGGTCAGCACCGCCACCCCGTCGGACCGCAACTCGACGAGCAGGGTCTCCAGCTCGACCAGCGTGGTCGCCTCCTCGCCCTCGACGGTGGTCATCAGCGCCCCCCGAAGACGGGCGCCCGCTTCTCGCGGAACGCGGTGAGCGCCTCGGTCATGTCGTCGGTGCGGGTCAGCAGCGCCTGGCCGCGGTTCTCCAGCTCCAGCGCCGCCGCGTACGACGACGCCTCCATGTTCGCCTGCAGGGCCCGCTTGGACAGCTGGACCCCGCCGGGCGAGTTGGCGCGGATCTGCGCGGCCATCTCCAGTGCGGCGTCGAGCAGTTCGTCCTCGCCGACGACCTGGTTGACCAGCCCGGTCCGCTCCGCCTCCTCGGCGCCCATCGTCCGGGCGCTGTAGAGGAACTCGGCGGCCGCGGCCGGGCCGATCAGGCGCGGCAGCAGCCAGGAGGTGCCGAGGTCGCCCGCCGACAGCCCGATCGTCACGAAGGACGGCACGAACTTGGCCCGCGGCGAGGCCAGCCGGATGTCCGCAGCCAGGGCGAGCGCCAGCCCGCCGCCCGCAGCGGCGCCGTTGACCGCCGCGATCACCGGGACCCGGACGCCGCGGATGCCGGCGAGCGCGCGGGCGGCGCTCTCCTGTAGGTCCAGCATGCCGAGCGCGCCCAGCTCGGGCAGGCGCTCGGCGTCGGCGAGGTCGTAGCCCGCGCAGAACGTGCTCCCCGCGCCGGTGAGCACCAGCACTCGCAGGCCCGGTTCGCGGTCGAGCCGGCGCGCCGTGGCCTCCAGCTCGGCGAACATGGCTGCGGTCATCGCGTTGCCGCGGCCCGGCCGGTCCAGGGTCAGCACGACGACGCCTTCGCGCGGGCGCTCCAGCCGGAACGTGGTGGCGGTCTCAGACATCGCTGTCCTCTCGAGAGGCTCAGGCCGGGGCAGGGGCTCGGACGTGGACCAGGCGCCGGGTGGCGGCCTCGATCTCGTCCGGCTCGAGGCCCCACGGCGGGGCGGTGAGGTTGAGGTGGTCGAAGGGCTCGGCGTGTCGGGCGACGAGCCGCGGCAGGTCCGCCGGACGACAGGCGATCGCCATCGCGTCGACCATCTCGTCGGTGACCGCCGCGGTCATCGCCTGGGGGTCCTGTGCCTTTACCGCGGCGCGGATCCGCCCCTGGGTATCCGACCAGCCGTGCAGGGCGAACAGCCGGTCGTAGACCCGGGCCGCGGCGTACTGGGCGATCGCGAAGGCGGCCCGCCTGCGGGCGGCCTCCTCGTCCTCGTCCACGGCACAGATCCGCGTGCCGGACACGGCGACCGTGACGTCGCGCCCCGCCTCGGCGGCGCCGCGGGCGAGCTCGGGGCGCAGGACCTCCTCGACGTACGCGGCGGTCATCATCGGGTGCCCGACGAGCCCGTCCGCCACCCGCCCGGCCGCGCGGACCATGCGGGGGTTGACCCCGGCCGTCCAGATGGGCAGCGGGTCCTGGATCGGCCGGGCCGTGGGGATCGTCGGGTTGATGGCGAGGGAGTAGAAGCGTCCCTCGTGCGAGACGGGCCCCTCGTGCAGGCGCCACAGCTTCCGGAGGACCTCGACCAGCTCCTCCATGCGGACGGCCGGCGCGGACCCGTCCACGCCCATCCAGTTCTGCATCATTCCGGGGGTGCCGTTGCCCAGGCCGAGCACGATGCGGCCTCCGCTGAGCTCGTCGAGGTCCCGCGCCTCGGCGGCCAGGATCATCGGCGAGCGCGCCGCGCCGTAGGCGATGTTGGAACCGATGAGGATGCGCTCGGTGGCCGTGGCGAGGGCGGCCATCGGCACGGTCGCGGAGCGGTTGTACAGCTCGGAGACCCACACGGCCGCGAAGCCCGCTTCCTCTGCGGACCGCGCGATCTCCGCGGCCCGCTGGAACCGCTCGGGTCCGTGGCCCGCGGTGAAGACCGTCAGTCCGTAGCCCGCGCCGAGCGTCGACGTGGTGTCCATGTCCGTCCTCAGCCGAACTTCGGGGCGCGCTTCTCCAGGAAGGCCGAGATCCCCTCGCGCGCCTCCCCGTGTTCGAACAGGCCCTGGATCTGCTCGATCTCGTACCGCTTGCCGTCCTCGAACGGGAGGTCGAAGGCGGCGTCCACGGTGCACATGACCGCGGCGAGCGCGGGCCGGGACAGACCGGCCAGCTGCACCGCGAGTTCGACCGCGGCCTCCCGCGCCTCCCCCGCCCCGACCAGCCGGTCCACCAGGCCGATGGCCTTGGCCTCGTCGGCGGGCACCTGGCGCGCCGTCGCCATGATGTCGATCGCGCGACCACGCCCGACCAGCCGCGGGAGACGCTGGGTGCCGGCCGCGCCCGGGATCAGGCCGAGCCGCACCTCGGGGAGGCCGTACGTGGCCTCGGCACCCGAGACGCGCATCGAGCAGGCCATCGCGAGCTCCAGCCCACCGCCGAGCGCGACACCCTCGACCGCGGCGATGCTGACCGCGTCCGCGGCCGCGAGCCGTTCCACCGCGCCGCGCAACCGGTCGCCGTAGGCCGTGAACGACTCGGCGTCCACCGTGCCCATGTGCTTGATGTCCGCCCCCGCGGCGAAGAAGCCGGGGATGCCCGAGGTGAGCACGAGTACCCGGGTGTCGCGGCGCTTCACCTCGTCGAGCAGCGCGTCGAGGCCGTCGATGATCGGCTGTCCGAGCGCGTTCGCCGGACGCCGGTCCATGGTCGCGACGAGGACGCCCTCGGCCGCGTCCTCCCACGTCACCACATCGCTCACAGGGTCATCCTCTCGCTCAGGCGCGGCGTGGGAAGCGGTCGAAGTCGGGGACCCGCTTCGCCTTGTACGCCTCGCGGCCCTCCTGCGCCTCCTCGGTGGCGTAGAAGAGCAGGTTGGTGTCGTGGGCCAGCTGCTGGATGCCGGACAGGCCGTCCTCGGCGGCATGGAAGCTCGCCTTGCACAACCGCAGCGCCATCGGGGACAGCCGCAGCATGCGCCGGCACCAGGCGACGGTCTCGGTCTCCAGCTCGGCCAGCGGCACGACGGTGTTGACCAGGCCCATCTCCTTGGCCTCGGCGGCGTCGTACTGCTCGCAGAGCAGCCAGAACTCCTTGGCGCGCTTCTGCCCGACCTGTTGGGCGAGCAGGCCGGCGCCGAAGCCGCCGTCGAACGAGCCGACCTTCGGCCCGACCTGGCCGAACCGCGCGTTGTCCGCCGCGATCGTCAGGTCGCACACCAGGTGCAGCACGTGCCCGCCGCCGATGGCGTAGCCCGCCACCATCGCGACGACGGGCTTGGGCAGCCTGCGGATCTGCACCTGCAGGTCCGTGACGTGGAAGCGCCCGACGACGTCGGCACGGCCGGGCTCGGTGAGGTAGCCGGTGTCCCCGCGGACGCGCTGGTCCCCGCCGGAGCAGAACGCGTCCGGCCCCTCCCCCGTCAGCACGATCACGCCGATCGAGCCGTCCTCCCTGGAGTGGGTCAGAGCGTCCGAGATCTCCATCAGCGTCTGCGGACGGAAGGCGTTGCGCACCTCCGGACGGCAGATGGTGATCTTGGCGATGCCGTCGCCCGAGTGATCGAGACGGATGTCGTCGTACTTCCCGACGCTCGTCCACTCGACGGGCTCGCGGGGACCG
The DNA here is from genome assembly GCF_040648315.1 of Pseudonocardia sp. NPDC049154. Taxonomy (NCBI): domain Bacteria; kingdom Bacillati; phylum Actinomycetota; class Actinomycetes; order Pseudonocardiales; family Pseudonocardiaceae; genus Pseudonocardia; species Pseudonocardia sp. NPDC049154. Next base: position 24,743 of record NZ_JBEZDN010000054.1, on the reverse strand, counting down.
GAGACGCGCATCAGGCCATCGTCAGTCCGCCGCTGACGGACAGGGTCTGGCCGGTGATGTAACCGGCGGCGTCGGAGGCGAAGAAGGCCACCGCGGCGGCGATGTCCGAGGGCTCGGCCAGCCGCTTCATCGGCACGGCGCGGGTCATGCCGCCGAGCACCTTGTCGGCGTCCTGGCCCGAGTTGTTCGCGAACTTGCGCAGCGCCGGGGTGTCGGTCGGGCCGGGGCACACCGTGTTGGCGGTGACGCCCTTGGTCGCGACCTCGCGCGCCAGCGTCTTGGTGAACGCGATGATCCCGCCCTTCGCGCCGGAGTACACGGCCTCCAGGGACGAGCCCACGCGGCCGGCATCCGAACCGATGTTGATCACGCGGCCGAAGCCCCGCTCGACCATGCCCGGCACGACGGCCTGCACCACACGCAGCTGGCCCTTGAAGTTGATCTCCAGGATCCGGTCCCAGAAGTCCTCGCTGGTCTTGAGGAACGGCATGAAGTCGTCCCAGCCCGCGTTGTTCACCGCGACCTCGATCGGGCCGAGCTCCTCGGTGACGGACTTGACGGCGGCCTGCACGGACGCCGTGTCCGTCACGTCCGCCTGCACGGCCGCAGCGGTGCCGCCTGCGTCGACGATGTCCGTCGCGGTGGCTTGGGCGGCCTCCAGGTTCAGGTCGACCACGGCGACCTTGAAGCCGTGCTCACCCAGGGTGAGGGCGATGCCCCGGCCGATGCCCTGGGCGCCGCCGGTGACGAACGCGGTGCGGTTGCTCATCTTCGAGTCCTCTTCTCAGGAGTGTCAGACGCTCTGCAGGTGCCAGTCGATCGGCCCGGCGATCAACGAGTGGCTGGTGAGGGTGCGACCCAGCACGCGCTGGGCCTCGCGGGCGGCCTCGATGACCTTCGGCAGGTCGAGGCCGGTGTCCACGCCCATCTCGTGGAACATGCTCACCAGGTCCTCGGTGGCGATGTTGCCGGTGGAGCCCTTCGGGACCGGGCAGCCACCGAGCTCGCCGAAGCTGGACTCGAAGCTGGTGCAACCGGCCTCGAGCGCGGCGTAGGCGTTCGCCAGGCCCTGCCCGCGGGTGTTGTGGAAGTGCGCGGTGACCTCGACCCCGGCAAGCCGCTCCAGCGCCGCGGCGAAGAACTCACGGGCGTACGCCGGATTGCACATGCCGGTGGTGTCGCCGAACCCGATCTCCGTCGCACCCGCCTCGGCGAAGCGCTCCGCCAGGTCCAGCACCCGACCCAGCTCGACCTTGCCCTCGTACGGGCAGCCGAACGACGTCGCGACGACCGCCGCGCAGTTCAGGCCCTCGGCCCGGATCCGCTTCGCCATGACGTCGTTGTCGGCCATGGTCTCGTCGACCGTGCGGTTGACGTTCTTCTTGTTGTGCGTCTCCGACGCCGACACGAAGATCGCCGCTTCGTGGAAGCGCTCCCGCACCTTCAGCGCATTGTCGAGGCCGCGGCTGTTCGGGATGAGCACCATGAGCTTCACATGGTCCGGCACGTCGATCCGGTTGAGCACCTCGACGCCGTCCGACAGCTGCGGGATCACGTCCGGACGCACGAAGCTGGCCACCTCGATACGCTCGAACCCCGCCCGGGCCAGCGCCTCGATCAGCCGGACCTTGTCGTCCGTGGCGATCCGCTCGGGCTCGTTCTGGAACCCGTCACGCGGCCCCACCTCACGGATGTGCACCCGCTTGTTCATGGACCCTCCCGGAGAGCTCGCTCGAGGTCTTCTCGATGTTCGGGCGCGGCGACCGCCACCAAGCGGGCGCCGCGCTCGTCGAGCGGGCAGCCACGCAGCCACGCAGTGCCGTGCTCGGTGACGACGACGTCCACGTCCGCCCGCGCAGTGCTGACCGGCCCGCCCAGCGCCGGGACGATGGTCGACGCGCCGCTCACGGTGGAGCGCAGGGCGATGATCGACCGGGCGCCGGTGCGCGCCGCCGCGCCGGAGAAGTCTGCCTGGCCGCCGATGCCGCCCAGGTAACGGCCGCCGACGACCTCGCTGCCGACCTGCCCGCTCAGGTCCACCTCGATCGCCGAGTTGATCGCGACGAGCCGGCGCAGCCGGGCCAGGACCGCCGGGTTGTGGGTGTAGCTGGCGGGCCGGAAGACCACGGGCAGCTCGCCCAGCCGGGCGTAGAGCTCCCCGCTGCCGATCGCCGTGCCGGTGACCAGCAGACCCTCGTCGATCTCCTTGCGCCGCCCGGTGAGCACGCCCTTCTCCACCAGCCGCAGCACCCCGTCGGTGAGCATGCCCGAGTGGAAGCCGAGGTCGCGGTGCCCGGACAGCCCGTCCATGATCGCCGTGGGCAGGGCGCCGACGCCCACCTGCACGGTGTCGCCGTCCTCCACCAGTTCCGCGACGCGGGCGGCGATCGCCTCGTCCACGGCGTCCGGCGCCCGGTCCGGGGCGGGCGGCACCGGCCGGTCGGTCTCGATCGTCGCGGCGAAGCGCTCGAGCGGGATGCCCGGCGTGCCGACGGTCGCCGGCATCCGGGTGTTCACCTCCGCGATCAGCACCCGGCTGTGGCGGACGGCGTCCGCGGCGTAGTCCACACCTATCCCGAGGGAGCACACGCCGTCCCGGCCCGGCGGGGAGACCTGCACCAGTCCGACGTCCCCGGGCAGCGCGCGCTCGGCGAACAACCCGGGCAGCAGCGAGTAGTGCGCGGGCACGACCTGCAGCGCACGCGCCCTCCGCAGCTCGCCCATGGCACCGTACGACACCAGGGTGAGCTGTTCGGGCACCTCGCGAAGCCTGCGGTTGAAGGTCAGCCCGCTGAACGCGCGCACCGGGCCGATGGCGGCGACCTGGTCGAGCAGCGCGTCGACCAGCGGGGTGGCCTCGGCACCCGCCTGGCTCCACCAGACACCGTCCCCGGCGTGGATGTGCTGCCTGAGATCGATCATGATCAGACCCGCTGCAGGAGGGTGGCAGTACCGAGGCCGCCGCCGCAGCACATGGTGACCAGGCCCAGCTCGACGTCCCGGCGCTCCATCTCGGCCACGATCGTGGCCAGCAGCCGCCCGCCGGTCGCCCCGACCGGGTGCCCCAGGGCGATGGCGCCGCCGTTGACGTTCACCCGGTCCATGTCCGGCTTGAGCTCGCGCTGCCACGCGAGCACCACGGAGCTGAACGCCTCGTTGACCTCGAACAGGTCGATGTCGTCGATGCCGAGCCCGTTGCGCTCCAACAGCTTGTGCGTGGCCGGGATCGGCCCCGTCAACATGATCACCGGGTCCACGCCGACCGTGGTCTGGTCCAGGATCTTCGCCCGGGCGGTGAGCCCGTGGGCGTCGACGGCCTCCTGCGAGGCCAGCAGGACACCCGCGGCGCCGTCGCAGATCGGGGACGAGGTACCTGCGGTGATACGGCCGTTCTCCTTGCGGAACACCGTCTTCAGCCCGGCCAGGGTCTCGGTGGTCGTCCCGGGCCGGACCGTCTGGTCGCTGCGGCGGACCTCGCCGTCGAGCTCCCAGTCGATCAGCTCGGCGTCGAACCGGCACGCCTCGATCGCCTCGCTGGCGAGCGCGTGCGAGCGGGCGGCGAACTCGTCCATCTCCTCGCGGGAGAGGTCCCAGCGCTCGGCGATCAGCTCCGCGCTCTCACCCTGGGGCACGAAGTCGTACTGCTCCCACATCCGCGCGGTCCACGGCTCGCCGTAGAGCTCGGAGATCTTCGCCGGGGAGTTCATCGGCACGTGCCCCATGTGCTCCACGCCCGCGGCGATCACCACATCGTGCACCCCGGACGCGACCAGGGACGCAGCCATCTCGCTCGCCGTCTGCGCCGACCCGCACCGCCGGTCCAGCACCACAGCCGGCACCTCGGGCGGGTAGCCCTCCTGCAACCAGGCGTTGCGCCCGATGTTGCGGGACTGTTCCCCGAACGGGGCCGTGCAGCCCACGACGAGGTCCTCGACGACACCGGGTGCGATCCCGGCGCGGCCCAGCAGGTCGCGATAGACCGCGCCGAGAAGATCGTTGGGGTGGGTGTCGCGGAACCAGCCCTTCTCCGGGTGCGATTTCCCGAAGGGCGTCCGCGCGCCCTCGACCAGGAAGACGTCCCTCCCGACGAGCGGCACGTCAGATCACCGTCCCGCCGTCGACCGGCAGCACCTGGCCCGTGATGTAGGACGCCGCGGGCGAGGCCAGGAAGACGAAGCTCGCCGCAATCTCGTCCGGGAAGGCCCAGCGCTGCAACGGGATCCGCTCCAGCGTCTTCTGCGCGAGCTTCTCGTTGCTGCGGATGTTCTCGGTCATGGCGGTGGCCGCGAGCGGGGCCAGCGCGTTCACCGTGATCTGCCTGCGCGCCAGCTCCCGGGCCAGGGACTTGGTCAGCCCGACGATCCCCGCCTTCGCCGCGCCGTAGTTGGCCTGCCCGATCGTGCCGACCAGCCCGGCCGCGGAGGTGACGTTGAGGATCCGGCCCGAGCCGTCGTCGGCGAGGAAGGGCAGCGCCGCCTGGGAGACGGTGAACGACCCCATCAGGTGGATCTCGACGACCCGCCGGAACGCGTCCTCGGTCAGCTTGGGGAACATCGCGGGCGAGATCGCCCCGGCGTTGTTCACGACGATGTGCAACGTGCCGCCGCCCAGATCCGCGGCCTTGGCCGCCGCTGCGTCCGCCGCGGCCCGGTCCCGCACGTCGAGCACCTGGCTCTCCGCAGTGCCGCCGGCCTCGACGATCTGCTTGGCGACGACGCGCGCGGCGTCCTCGTTCACATCGGTGACCAGCACCGAGGCCCCGGCCTTCGCGAAGGCGTGGGCGACCGCGGCGCCGATCCCTCCGCCGGCGCCGGTGACGAGGGCGGCGCGGCCGTCGAGGGAGAAGACCTCAAGAGCTGGCATGAGTGAAACCATTCCTCCGGGGGATGGAAGCCGGCGGAGCTTGCGGAGCCGGCGGGGTGGGTGGGCTCAGTAGCTCCTCGGCAAGCCCAGCACGTGCGAGCCCAGGTAGTTGAGCACCATCTCCTGCGGGAGCGGCGCGATCTTCAGCAGCCGGGCCTCGCGGAAGTAGCGGGCGACGTTGTACTCCTCGGAGTAGCCCATCCCGCCGTGGGTCTGCAGCGCCCGGTCCGCTGCCTGGAACCCGGCGTCCGCGCACAGGTACTTGGCGGTGTTGGCCTCGCGGCCACACGGCTTGCCGTGGTCGTAGAGCCAGGTCGCCTTGCGCAGTATCAGCTCCGCGGCGTCCAGGCGGGCCAGCGAGTCCGCGAGCGGGAACTGCAGACCCTGGTTCATCCCGATCGGCCGCCCGAACACCTCGCGCTGGTTTCCGTAGGTCACCGCGCGGTCCAGTGCGACCCGGCCGAGGCCCAGCGCTTCCGCTGCGACCAGCATCCGCTCCGGGTTGAGCCCGTCGAGGATGTAGGTGAACCCCTTGCCCTCCTCGCCGACCCGGTCCTCCACCGGCACCATCAGGTCGTCGATGAACAGCTCGTTGGAGGTGACGGCGTTGCGGCCCATCTTCGGGATCGGCCGGATGTCGATCTTGGAGCGGTCCAGGTCGGTGAGGAACAGCGTGATGCCGTCCGTCTTCTTGGCGACCTCGTCCACCTTCTCGGTGCGAGTCAGTAGCAGGACCTTCTCCGACTCCATCGCCTTGGAGATCCACACCTTGCGCCCGTTGACGCGGTAGTGGTCGCCTTCGCGCTTGGCGAAGGTGGTGATGCGCGTGGTGTCCAGGCCGGCGCCGGGCTCGGTGACCCCGAAGCACACGTGCAGCGAGCCGTCCACGATCCGGGGCAGCGTGCGCTTCTTCAGCTCCTCGGAGCCGTGCTTGATCACCGGGTGCATGCCGAAGATCGACAAGTGGATCGCCGAGGCGGCGTTCATGCCGCCGCCGGACTTGGCGACCTCCTCGATGAGGATCGAGGCCTCGGTGATGCCGAACCCGTGGCCGCCGTACTCCTCCGGCGTGGTGATTCCGAGCCACCCGCCGGACGCCAGCGCCTCGTAGAACTCCGTCGGGAACACCTTGTCCCGGTCGTGCTCCATCCAGTACTGGTCGTCGAACTTGCCGGCGAGGTCCCGGACCGCGTCCCGGATCGTCGCCTGATCCTCGGTGAGCTCGAAGTCCACCGCACACCTCCTCGGACCACGTCGTCTCCGTCGCGGTCGATCGTAACAAAGGACTGACCAAAAATGGCGGCCCCCGCCGTCGTGGCAAAGGTCATACCAAGATGGCTGCTGCTACCCCTGCGCAGTCGGGACCAGCGCCAGCCGGTCCGCGAGCCGGTCGTTCCACAGCCCGGGCGAGCCGAACAGCTCGACGTCGAGCTTGGCACGCTTGTAGTACAGCTGCAGGTCGTGCTCCCACGTGTAGCCGATGGCGCCGTGCAGCGTCAGCGCGGAGTCTGCCGCGGCCGACGCGGCCGCGCAGATCTGCGCCTTGGCCGCCGCAGCGAGCACCGGCGCGTCTCCCTCATCCGCCCCGACCGAGGCCGCCGCCAGGTACAGGATCGAGCGCGCGGACTCGACCTTGACCAGCATCTCCGCGGCCGCGTGCTTGACCGCCTGGAACGAGCCGATCGGCACGCCGAACTGCTTGCGCTGCAAGGTGTACTCGACCGTCGTGTCCAGCATCCGCTCCATCGCGCCGAGGGCGTCGGCAGCCACCAGGATTGCGGCCCGCCTGGCCGCCAGCTCCAGCGCCTGCGCCGATTCGGCGCCGTCGAGCGGGATCGCGAGGGCGCGAGCCCCGTCGAGCTCGACGTCCGCCACGGTGCGACTGCGGTCGGTGAGTGCCCGCGGGGTGATCCGCACCCCGGGCTGGTCGACCTCGACCAGGTGCAGAGCACCGTTCACCGGCACCACCAGCCGGCGGGCGCGGGACGCGGCGAGCACTGTCGGGATGCGGCCGGTCAGGCTCGCCCCGTCCGTCGTCACCCCGGACCCGCTTCCCGGAACCTGCCCGGCCGGAACGGCGAGCACCGTGGTCACGCCGTCGGCGAGCAGTGCCTTCGCCGCCTCGGGTAACGCGGCCAGCGCCGGCAGGGCGAGCATCGACCCCAACCAGGCGGACGACGGAGCGGCCGAGCGGCCGAGCTCCTCGGCGGCCAGAGCGAGCTCGACGAGCCCGCCGCCCTCGCCGCCCAGCTCCTCGGGCGCGCCGACGCCGAACCAGCCCTCGCCGACGAACCGCTCCTCGAACGTGCCGTGGTCGCCGGCGTCCAGCCAGTCCCGCACCGTCTCGGCGGGGCAGGTCTGGGCCAGCCAGTCCGCGAGCACCGAGCGGAAGTCGGCCTGCTCGGCAGAGAGTTCCCAACGCATGACGTGCTCCTACTCGACTCGCCGGCCGGCGACGGCTCGGTCGTCGCCACTGCCGATGCTAAGTTGGGTCTGACCTTTGGACCACGGAAGGAGGTCGCGGTGGCTGCAGAGGCGCGATCGGCGATCCGGCTCTCCCCCATGGAGGTCCCCAAGGCCTCCGACGTGCTCGCGAACGAACTCCGGGAACGCATCCTCTCGGGCGAGTACCCCGAGGGCACGCCGCTCCCCCCCGAGCGCGAGCTCGTCACCCAGACCCGGATGAGCCGCACCACCGTCCGCGAGGCCCTGCGCATCCTCGAGGTGCAGGGCCTCATCCGGATCAAGGCCGGTCGCGCGGGGGGCGCATTCGTGCAGCGGCCGGGAGAGGAGTCCGTGGCCAGCTCCCTCGAGCTCCTCATCCGCGGCAGGCAGATCCGGCTGGCCTCGGTGCACGAGACCCGAGAGGCGATCGAGCCCTCCTGCGCCCGGCTCGCCGCCCAGCACCGCACCACCGCTGACCTGCGGCGGCTCGAGCTCGCCAACGAGGCCATCGCCGCCAGCGGCGACCTCGACGAGTTCCTGCGGAACAACGTGGACTGGCACGTCGCCGTGGCGACGGCGAGCCACAACGAGATCCTGACCGGCATCATGATGGCGCTGTCGCGGGCGATCTACACCACGACGAACAACGAGGGCTTCATCAACGACGAGGTCCGCGACATCACCGTGCGCGCCCACCGGTCCGTCACCCGGGCGATCAAGGACCGCGACCCGGACGCCGCCGTCCGCCGGATGACCCGGCACGTCCACTCCTACGCCGCCGCGGCGCTCGAGGTCGACGAGCGGACGACGGTCGCGGTGCCCGAGGAGGAAGTGGCGGTGCCCGAGGAGGAATGACACCCGGGTGACGGCGGTGCACACCACGGCATCACGGTTCTCGATCGGCTCAGCCATCACGCACCGCCGCCCGGACCACGTCCAGCGCCTCGGGGTTCTCCGCGCCGGAGAGGTCACCGGGCTCCTGACCGAGCGCGGCGGCCCGGACCGCACGCCGCATGATCTTGGCCGACCGGGTCTTGGGCAGCTGGTCCACCCGGCGCAGCAGGCTCGGCGCGAACGGCTTGCCCAGCTCCTCCCCCACCTTGCGGCGCAGCGTGTCGGCCAGCTCCGCCTCATCCGTGGTCGCACCCGCCCGAGGTACCCAGAAGGCCCAGACGGTCTCGCCCTTCTTCGGGTCGGGCACCCCGACCACTGCGGCCTCGGCCACGTCAGGATGTGCGATCAGCACCGCCTCGACCTCGGCGGGCGCCAACCGCTTGCCCGCCACGTTCATCACGTCGTCCGAGCGGCCGCGCAGGAACCACTGCCCGTCTGCGTCGACGACGGCGTGGTCGCCGTGCCGCCACATCCCGGGGAAGGTGGACCAGTAGGCCTCGAGGTAGCGCTCGCGGTCCCGCCAGATGCCGCGGGTCATCGCCGGCCAGGGCTGGCGGCACACGAGCTCGCCCACCTCGCCGCGCACCGGCTCACCCGCGGCGTCGACCACGTCGACGTCCATCCCGAGCGACGGACCGCCGAGCGAGCAGCTGCGGATCGGCTCGATCGGGTACGGAGCGAGGAACGACCCGCCCACCTCGGTGCCGCCGGAGAAGTTGATGATCGGCACGCGGCCGCCGAAGACCGTGCGCGCCAGCCACTCGTAGGACTCCGCGTCCCACGGCTCCCCCGTCGACCCGAGGGTGTGCACCGAGGAGAGGTCGAACCCGCGAACCGCCTCGGCGGAGCGGATCGTGCGGATGAGCGTGGGCGAGACCCCCAGCATGGTGACCCGGTGGCGCTCGGCGAGCCGCCACAGCCGACCGAGGTCCGGCACATCCGGTGAGCCCTCGTAGAGAACCAGGGTGCCGCCGTTGGCGTGCGTGCCGACGATCGAGAGCGGGCCCATGATCCAGCCCATGTCGGTGATCCAGCAGAACACCCCGCCGGGCCCGAGGTCGAAGGAGTAGGCGACCTCGCTCGCCGTCTTCACCAGGAAACCGGCGTGGGTGTGCACCGCGCCCTTCGGGCGTCCGGTGGTGCCCGAGGTGTAGGCCAGCAGCAGCGTGTCCGTCGACGCCATCGGCTCGGCGGCTCCCGTGACGGGCTCGTGTGCGAGCAGGTCCGACCAGGCGGTCTCGCCCTCGCCCGGGGTGCCGACCACGACGACGTTCCGGACCGACGGGGTCAGTGCCACGGCCTCGCGAACCTGCGGCAACATCGACACCGTGCGGCCCCGGCGGACCGTGGACTCCGCGACGACGATCGCCCGCACCTCGGCGTCCTGCAGCCGGGAGGCGATCGCACCCGCCGCGAAGCCGGAGAACAGCGGGACCAGCACCGCACCGAGCCGCGCCGCGGCGTAGAAGGCGACGACCGCCTCGGCGACCATCGGCAGGTAGAGCGCCACCGCCTCCCCCCGGCTGATGCCGAGCGCACGCAGGCCCGCCGCGACCCGCCGCGACCGGTCGTCGAGCTCGGCGAAGGTCAGCCGGTCGACGGCGCCGTCCTCGGCCTCGTGCACCACCGCCGTGCGGTCCCGGGCGGCGGGGTCGGCCGCCCAGCGCGTCAGGCACGCGTCGGCGACGTTCACCTCACCGCCGACGAACCAGTCCGGGTCGGTCACGCCGCGGGAGAGGTCGAGAACATGGGTGTAGGGCCGCGAGAACGGCACCCCCAGGTCATGCACGACGGCGTCCCAGTACCAAGCGACGTCCGCGACGGACCGGGCGCGCAGCGCGTCGATCCCCTCGATGCCGTGGGCACGGGCGAACCGGGCGACCCGGGCGTTCTCGAGGTACTCCGCGCCAGGGCTCCAGACGTAGGTGCCGGCGGCCGTGGGGGATGCGGAGGTGGTGGTCATGCTCAGCTCCTCGGCATGCCGAGCATCCGCTCGGCCACGATGTTGCGCTGGATGAACGTCGAACCGCCGGCGATCGCCGTGCCCCGGGCCTGGTACGCCAGCCGCTGCCAGCGGCTCTCCGCGGCCGGCTGCTCCTCGGGGGCCAGCTGGCCACCGAGCGGGGACAGCGACTGCCGGAAGTCCGCGAGGTCCTCCACCAGCGGGCAGAAGTACAGCTTGCCGATCGAGGTCACCGGCCCGGGCGGGCCGCCGTCCGCGGCGATGGTCAGCACCCGCTGGCCGATGGCGTGGTGGACCAACGCCCGACCGTAGAGGTCGGCGACCTTCCGTCGCACGGACGGGTCCGCGCCCAGCGGGTCGCCCGCGCCGTCGGTCATCCCGCGGATCTCGGCGATGATGTCGTCCACGGCCCGCTTGGTGTTGACCCGGCCGGTCGCGATGCCGACCCGCTCGAACCCGAGAGTGGCCATGGCGACCTTCCAGCCGCCGTTCACCTCGCCCAGCACCAGGGCGTCCGGCACGAAGACGTCGTCCAGGAAGACCTCGTTGAACTCCGCCTCGCCCAGCATGTGCGCCAGCGGCCGGACGGTTACGCCCTCGCTCGCCAGCGGCAGCAGGAAGTAGCTGATTCCCTTGTGCCGCGGCAGGTCCGGCCCACCGGTACGGGCAAGCAGGATGGCGTTGGTCGCCAGGTGCGCGCGGCTGGTCCAGATCTTCTGGCCGGTGATCCGCCAGCCGCCGTCGACCTTGACCGCCTTCGTGCGCAGCGACGCCAGGTCCGAGCCGGACTCGGGCTCGGAGAACAGCTGGCACCACAGCTCGTCGCCGGTGAGGATCGGCCGCAGGAAGCGCTCCTTCTGCTCCGGCGTGCCGAAGGCGATGATCGTGGGGCCCGCGAAGTCCTCGCCCACGGTGTTGAGCCGCTCGGGTGCGCCCGCCCGGTCCGCCTCCTCGGTGAACACCGCGCGGATCTTCGCGTCCGCCCCCTGACCGCCGTACTCGCGCGGCCACGACATGCCCGCGTAGCCCCCCTCGAACAGCAGCCGCTGCCACTGGCGCCAGAACGGCAGCTTCTCGGCCAGCTCGACGGGCTCCGGCCACGGGAGGGTGGGCAGCGCCTCCGCGAGCCAGGCCCGCACACGCCCCCGGAACTCCGCCTCCTCCGGGGAGTCTGCGAGATCCATGGAACCTCCTTCGTTGGATGCCGCCGATAATATGCTATCGGTCAGACCAAAGCTAGTGGATGGCGTCACACGCCCGGGGAGGCCGACGACAGATTGTCCTATCGGACAGACCATTGTACCGTCGGACCGAAGTCCGACAGACCTGCCGGGTGTCCGCACCCGACGGTCTCCCCCGGCCACGGTCGGGCCGACCAGAGACTCAGGACGGAAATCGATGGAGATTCCCACCGTCGGCGACCGGTACCCGGCCGCCGAGGTCCAGGGCTACTACGACTCCGGGTGCTGGAGCGCGGAGACGTTCGCGGAGCTGCTCACCCGCCAGGCGCAGACCTGGGGCGACAAGACGTTCATCACGGACGGCACCACCACCGTGAGCTACGCCGAGCTGCGCGATCACTCGGCGCGGCTCGCGGTCGGGCTGCGCGAGCGCGGGGTGCGCACAGGCGACCGGGTTGCCGTGCAGCTGCCCAACTGGGCCGAGTTCGCGGTGGTCGCCGCGGCCGTCGCCCGGCTCGGCGCGATCACCGTGCCGATCATGCCGATCTACCGTCGGGACGAGGTCGGTCATGTCCTCGATGACGCCGGGGTGTCCGTGGTCATGACCCCCGAGGTGTTCAAGGGCTTCGACTATCTGGACATGTACCGCGAGCTCACCGAGACCCGCCCGGGGGTGCACACCGTCGTCGCGGTGCGCGCGACGGACACGCCGACCGACGGGGTCGTCACCACGCTCGAGGCCGTGACGGCGGACGTGGACCCCGCCGAGGCCGCTGTGGCGATCGGGACCCCGGTGACGGCCGACGACCCGTACGTGATCGTGTACACCTCCGGAACGACCGCCCGCCCCAAGGGCTGCGTGCACACGTTCAACACCTACGCCGCCGGCGCCCGGGCGCTCTGCACCGCGTTCGCGTTCACCGCGGACGACGTGGCGTTCAGCCCGTCCCCCATCACCCACACGACAGGGCTGGTCACCGGCGTCCTCATGCCATTGCTCAGCGGCGGGTCGACGCACGTGATGGCCGAGTGGGAGCCGCGGCGCGGGCTGGAGGAGATCGCCCGGTACCGCTGCTCGGTCAGTGTCACCGCAACCACCTTCGTCCAGATGCTGCTCGACGTGTTCGACCCGGCCGAGCACGACGCGTCGAGCATCCGGGTATGGGTCTCTGCCGGGGCGCCGATTCCCCGCTCCACGGTCGAGCGGGCACGCACCGTGCTGCCGGAGACCAAGATCCTCAGCCTCTATGGACGTAGCGAGAACCTGACGACCACGACGTGCACGGTCACCGACGCTCCCGGGAGGGCGCTCACGTCCGACGGGGCAGCGCTCCCGTTCGCCCAGGTCCGGGTGGTCGACGAGGCCGGCGCCGAGGTCCCGCGCGGCGAGGAGGGCGACATCGCCTACAAGGGGCCGAGCCACATGCTCGGCTATCTCGGCCGCCCGGAGGAGACCGCCGAGCTGTACACGCCGTCGGGTTTCTCGCGCTCCGGGGACCTCGGGCGCATGGACGCCGACGGCTACGTCCGGGTCACCGGCCGGACCAAGGACATCGTGATCCGTGGCGGCATGAACATCAGCGTCAGGGAGCTCGAGGACCTGCTGGCCGAGCACTCCGGCCTGCGCGGCTGCGCCGTCGTCGGGATGCCGGACGTGCGGCTCGGCGAGCGGGTCTGCCTCTACGTGGTCCCCGCCGACCCGGCGGCCCCGCCGTCCCTGGAGGAGATCAAATCCTTCCTGCTGGAGCGCGGGGTCGCGATCCAGAAGACCCCGGAGCGACTGGAGCTGGTCACCCAGCTGCCGATGACCGCGACCGGCAAGATCCAGAAGCACCTGCTCCGGCAGGACATCGCGCAGAAGGTCCAGGAGCCGGTCGAGGCGGGACGGTGACCGTGGCGGAGGCACCTGCAGGCCCGGCCGTCGGGGACGTGATCGACGAGGTCGCGTTCACCGTCGAGGCCGGCAAGGTCCTGGAGTTCGCGCGTGCCACGCGCACCACGGACCCCGTGCACACCGACCCCGCCGCCGCGGAGGCGGCCGGGTTCCCCGCGCCCCCCGCCACCGCCACCCACGTGGTCGTGAGCGGACACCACCGTGACCAGGGCCGGATGGTCGGGCGGCTCGGGCTCGCGCTGGAACGCGTCGTGGTCGGGTCGGTCCGCTGGCGCTACCGCCGCCCGCTCGTGGTCGGCGACCGACTGCGCGGCGTCCGGAGGCTGGTGGGCGACGAGCAGGTGGGCGGGGACGGCAGGCCCGAGATGCGCAGGCTCACACTCGAGACGACGTTCGTGGACGCCGAGGGTGCCGCCGCCGTGGAGTGGCGCGAGATCGTGCTGGAGCGGGGCCGATGAGCACGTCGATCACCACGACCCGACCGCCGGTCGCCGTGCAGGTGGGCGACGAACCCCCGGCCCGGGAGTTCGGACCCGTGACCCGCTCCGACATCGTCCGGTTCGCCGGGGCGGGCGGGGACTTCAACCCGTTGCACCACGACCCGGCCTTCGCTGCGAAGGCGGGCTTCGCCGACGTCATCGCCATGGGTCAGTTCCAGGCGGGCCTGCTCGCCGGGTGGCTCACCGACTGGTGCGGGGTGGAGCACGTGCGGGAGCTCGAGGTCCGCTTCCGGGCCCCGGTGCAGCTGGGCACCGTGCTGCGGTTGCACGGCGAGGTCGTCGAGCTGACCGAGGAGGACGGGGAGCGGCTCGCACGACTCGAGCTGCGAGCGACGGCCGGGGACACCGCCGTGGTGCGTGCCGCAGCCCTCGTCCGTCGCCGGTAGTAATCGGCGTTCGCCGGTCAACACCTCTGTGAGCTGCGTCGTCCTTCGACTTGGGAACGATCGTTCATGCCCTCTGCTAGCGTTCCCCGAGTGGACCGGGAGCGCCGCATCCTCGAGGCTGCCGCTGAGCTGTTCCGCGAGCGCGGGTTTCACGGTGCGGGAATGGACGAGCTCGGGATCCGGGCAGGGCTCAGCGGCCCCGCGCTGTACCGGCACTTCGCCGGAAAGAACGAGATTCTCGCCGCGCTGTTCAACGAGGCGATGGACGAACTCGTCGGCGCAACGGTTCCGCTGCTCCCCGATCCCGCGGCGGACCTGCGCCGGCTCGTGCACCATCACGTCCGGTTCACGATCGAGCACCGCGCCCTCGTCAGTGTGTACCAGCGGGAGGACCGGTCCCTGGTCGACCCGTGGCGCAAGGAGTTCGACCGGCGCAGGCGGCGCTACGTCGAGCGGTGGGAGCAGGCCGTCGCCCGCGCCGCACCCGCCGCCGCCACCGCGGACGTGGCCGCGGGGACCCAGGCGTGCCTCGGGGCGGTGTTCTCCGTGGCGTACTGGCCGAGCCGGACCCTGCACGCCCCGGGCGCCGAGGACCTCGCCGAGCACTTCGTGCTTCGTGGGTTCGCGGCGCTCGACATCGCGTTGATCCAGGATTCCGATCAGCCTTCGTAGGCCCGCCGCAGCTCGCCGACCATGATCTTGCCTGCGTCGCTGCGCGGGATCCGACCGACGAGGTCGACTTCGCGGGGGCACTTGTACTGCGCCAACCGCTCCCGACAGTACGCGACCAGCTCCTCCGCCAGACCCGGCGCCGGCGTGCCGAGGGGCTGGACGACGGCCCGGACCTGCTCGCCGAACTCCTCGTCGGGGACGCCAAGCACTGCGACGTCCGCCACCGCAGGATGCAGGGCGAGCAGGTCCTCGATCTCGCGTGGGTACACGGTCACCCCGCCGGTGATGATCGTCTGTCCACGGCGGCCGGTCAGGTAGAGGTAGCCGTCCGCGTCGAGGTGGCCGAGGTCGCCCGCCCACCCCCAGCCCGGGGTCGCCGCGAGGTTCGCGCCGCCATCCGCGTCCCGCTCCGGCTCGGGAGCGTCCGGCCGGACCAGCCAGACCCGCCCCGTCCCCCCGACGGGCAGGTCACGGCCCCGTTCGTCGGCGATCCGGACCGCGCCCCCCTTCGGTGTGCCGACCGAACCCGGGTGGGCGAGCCACTCCTGCGGGCCGATCGACGTGCGGCCGTAGCCCTCCGACGAGCCGTAGTACTCGTGCACGATCGGGCCCCACCACTCCATCAGCGCCCGCTTGACCGCGGGCGGGCAGGGCGCCGCCCCGTGCACGGCCACCCGATGGGTGCGCAGGTCGTAGCGGTCGCGGACGTGGGTGGGCAGGCGGAGCAGGCGCACGAACATCGTCGGCACCCAGAGGCTGTGCGTGACATCGAAACGCTCGATCGCGGCGAGCGCGCCCTCGGCGTCGAACCGCCGGGTCGTGACGACGGTGCCACCCAGTTGGTGCACCGCGTGCAGGAAGCCCATGGGCGCCGTGTGGTACGCCGGGCCCGGGCTGAACAGGATCGGCGGCGGCTCGCCCGGACCGCGCACGATGCCCAGGTCCCGCATCATCGCCGCGTAGCGCAGCGGGACGTCGGTCGGCAGCAGCCCGGGCGGGTCCTCGCGGAAGGGCTTGGGCCTGCCGGTGGTGCCACTGCTGAACAGGAGCCGCCCGCCCATGGTGTCGGGCAGCTCGGGGTCCACGGGCGCGGCTGCGACCGTCTCGTCGTAGCCATCCCCGACCACGAGCCACGCCGGCTCGGTGGTCACCGCGGCACGGACGGCACCGGCCAACCCGACCGACACGACCACGGCGGCGGGATCGGCGTCCTGGACGAGCGGGCGCAGCTCGGCGGGCCCGAGGTGGACGTCGACCGGAGCGAGCACAAGTCCGCTGCGCCAGCAGGCCCAGGCGATCTCGGCCCATCGCACGTCGTTGGGCAGAGCGAGCAGCACGACCGACCCGGGGCGCAGCCCATGGGCGTAGAACCACGAGGCGAGTGCGGCGCTGCGCGTCTCGACCTCCGCCCACGTCACCCGTTCGCCGGTCTCGGCCAGGACGACGGCGGGGCGGTCCGGCGCCGCCGCGGCATGGATCCGGGGATGCACGGCGCAAGCCTACAGTTCGGTCTGACCATTGATTTGGGCGACAGGTCCCCGCTAGTCTCGTGGCCCCGGTCACAGCGAACGTGCGCGAGGAAGCGGAGACGACGATGACCAGCCCCGAGATCACGGTGGAGATCCCCACCCTCACGGTCCACGACCGCTTCGACGAGGGGTCCATCCGCCTCTTCCGCGAACGTGGCTGGTGGCGGGACGGCTCGGCGGCGGCCCTGCTCGACCGGTGGGCGGACGAGACCCCGACCCGGCGGTTCGTCTCGGACGGCACTCGCGAGCTCGACTACGCCACGGTCAGAGAGCGCGCTCACGGGCTCGGGGCGGCACTGCTGCGCCGCGGGGTGCGCCCCGGTGACCGGGTGGCCATGCAACTGCCGAACTGGACCGAGTTCGTGGTCGGCTACCTGGCGATCGCCCGGATCGGAGCCGTCCTGGTGCCGATCATGACCGTGTACCGGCAGACCGAGGTCGCGCACGTGCTGCGCAACTCCGGTGCGGTCGCGGCAATCACCACCGCAGAGTTCCGTGGCCACGACCATGCCGCCATGTTCCGCACGCTGCAGCAGGAGATTCCGGCGCTCGCCACCCTGGTGATCGCGCGCGGCACCGTCCTGGACGGCGAGCTCACGTTCGACGACGCCTGCGCCACCCAGACGGACCAGACCGAGCTCGGCCCCCACCCGGACCCGGACGCACCGCACCTGATCGTCTACACCTCGGGCACGGAGTCCACGGCCAAGGGCTGCGTGCACACCTGGAACACCGCCGACTACTCGGGGCGCGGCCTGGCGCACGACGTCTTCCGCACCCGGCCCGACGACGTGGTCTTCATGCCGTCACCGGTCGCCCACGCGACCGGGCTGGTGGTGGGGATCCTCGTGCCGCTGACCGTCGGCGCCGAGACCCACCTGCTGGACATCTGGGACCCGAACGAGGGCTTGCGGCGCATCGAGCGGTACCGGTGCACGGTCACCGCCACGGCCACCCCCTTCGTGCGGATGACGCTGGACGCCGCGCGGACGGGCGCGCACGACCTGTCGTCGATGCGGTTCTGGCTCTGCGCGGGCGCGCCGATCCCGGAGGCACTGGCGATCGAGTTCGACGAGGCGTTCGCGGGCGGCGTGCTGATGCCGCTCTACGGCGCCTCGGAGATCCTTGCCGCGACCTGCTGCCACGACGGCGACCCGCTCGAGCGTCGCGCCGGGTCGGACGGCACACCGGCGCTCGAGGGTGTGCGGATCAGCCTGGTCGCGGCCGACGGCAGCGAGGCGGCGACCGGCGAGGAGGGCGAGATCTGCTACTGGGGCCCGGGCGCCGTGCTGGGTTACTGGCGAGACCCCGAGCGGACGGCCGCCACGATCGACGCGCAGGGCAGGCACCACACCGGCGACCTCGGCCGCCTCGACGACCAGGGCTACCTGCGCGTGACCGGGCGACTCAAAGACATCATCATCCGCGGCGGGACCAACATCAGCGCCGCCGAGGTGGAGGGCTACGTCGCGGCGTACCCGGCGGTCGCCCAGGTGGCGGTGGTGGCCT
This sequence comes from Pseudonocardia sp. NPDC049154, assembly GCF_040648315.1. NCBI lineage: Bacteria > Bacillati > Actinomycetota > Actinomycetes > Pseudonocardiales > Pseudonocardiaceae > Pseudonocardia > Pseudonocardia sp. NPDC049154. The sequence continues at coordinate 6,907 of NZ_JBEZDN010000054.1, read as the reverse complement.
ACCCGGACGAGAGGCTCGGCGAGAAGGCCTGCGCGGTCGTCGTGCCGAAGCCCGGTGAGCAGCCGACGCTCGAGGACCTCACGTCGTTCCTCAAGGACCGCGGGATCGCGATGCAGAAGTTGCCCGAGAAGCTGCTGCTCGTCGACGAGCTCCCGATGACCGCCACCGGGAAGGTGCAGAAGTTCCTGCTCCGCGACCTGGTCCGCGGGCTCTGAGGAGGTCGACCGACCGGGGTAGTCCGGACACATCCCCTGCGCACAACTCCGCCTCCTGCCTGCGCGCCGCCGTGGTTCCGGAGGCCGGGAACTCGGCCCGGCCCGTCCCGCCGGTCGCGGCCGACGGTGTGGCTGACCGCTGTAGACGCGGGATGACGAAGGGCGAGCCGAGCGACCCCGACTCCCCCTCGTCCCGTTCGGAGAACCTAGTGCCGCACGGGGATGCCCAGGTCGACCGGGCCCCCAGCGAGGGACCCGTCGCACCCGGTGCAGTCCGGTCCGGTATGGACGTGGCCGCGGGGCCGGGGGAACATCTCGTCCGCCCCGGGGACGTCCTCGGCGATCCGCCGCTTCCGGTCCGCGTCCCGCGCCAGCAGCGCCGCCCCGAAGGCCCCGGTGATCTGCGGGTGGGCCGGCACCGTCACCTCGGCGTCGAGCGCCCGGCTCAGGAAGTGCACGGCCGCGGGGTTGCGCGCCACTCCCCCGGTCAGCACCACCGGGGTGTGCCTGCCGACCTGCGCCACGAGCGCGAGGGTCCGGGCCGCGATGGCCCGGTGGACCGACGACGCGATGTCCGCGACGTCCTTGTCCTCGGCGAGCATCGACACGATCTCGGTCTCGGCGAACGTGGCGCACATGCTGCTGACCTCGAGATCGTCCGAGCCGCGCAGCGCGAGCTCCCCCAGCTCGTCGATCGACACGTCGACGGCGCGGGCGAGTACTTCGTAGAACCGGCCGGTGCCGCTGGCGCAGCGGTCGTTCATGGCGAAGTCTCGCACCAGGCCATCCGACCCCACGGTGATCGCCTTGGAGTCCTGGCCGCCGACGTCGATCACCAGCCGCACGCCCGGGACCATCTCCGAGGTCCCGCGCGCGTGGCAGGTGATCTCGGTGTAGGTGCGGCCCGCGAAGGACACCAGCCGCCGCCCGTAGCCGGTCGACACCGTGCCGTCGAGGTCGGAGTCGTCGAGCCCGGCCTCCGCCAGCGCCTGGTCTACCGCGCGCTGCATCCCCGCGCGCGAGACCGCCCCCATGGTGACGACCGCGGACGAGAGGATCTCGCCCGCGTCGTCGACGACGACGGCCTTCGCCGTCGTCGAGCCCAGGTCGACGCCGAGGTAGCGCCCGCCGGTCATGCCGGCCACGCCACCTCGGCACCGTAGCCCGCCCGCCGGTGGTCGCCGCGCTCGCGCGCCACGTCGATGGCCTCCAGCATTGCGACCAGTCGGGAGTCGAGGATCTCCTCCTTGTAGAAGGCGGCGTCGGCGACGTCGCCCTCGAAGAAGATCGACGGGATGCCCAGGTTGTCCCGCGCGGACTTGGCCAGCAGCCGCTGCGGTCCGGTGAATGCCCGGCAGGTACGGGTGGAGTGGAAGACGATTCCGTCCATCCCGTACTCCTCGCAGTCCCGCAGGGTCAGGTAGTCCAGCGTCTTCGACCCGTGGTTCGTCGGGCACAGCAGGTAGTGCTGGGCCATGCCGAGCAGCGGGTCGGAGGTGTCGATCAACTGCGGCTCCTGCCAGAACGCGTTGGTGATGTAGCGCCCGGCCAGCACCGCGACCCCGTGCTCGGCGAACTTGCGCGAGAGGAACCCGAGCTTGTTCCAGTTCATGATCCCGTCGAAGTAGAGACGGTACTTCTCGTCGCGCACACCGGAGACCCCGTTGTCGAGGCGGTGCTGGATCTCGTCCTTGACGTTCTGGAAGTAGTTGACCAGCGCCGGGTTGCCGGGCAGGAAGTTGATCGGCGCGATGCAGGAGATCCAGTCCCAGAACGTGGCGGGCGACGGGGTCGCCTTGCACAGGTCGAGACCCTCCTTGCGTAGCTCGCCGGCGCGCTTGATGTAGGTCATCGACTCGCTCAGCGCGTCGTAGTCGAACTTCCGCCCGGTCTGGACCTCGAGGAAGTCGATCAGCTCGACGAGCTGGTCACGGACGTAGCGCGAGGCTTCGTCCCACTCCGACCCGGTCAGGTAGCCGGCGTCGGGCCGGTTCCCCCACAGGAACGGGTGCGACACGTTGAAGATCGGCACGTTCTTGCCGAACACCCGGAACGAGACCTCGTCCCACTGCTGCCCGGTGCTGCAGCCCGCGTAGTTGTTCACGAACAGGTCCGGCGAGGGCAGCTTCGAGGCCAGATCCTGGCGGTCGTGCAGCCCGACCACGCCGCTGTCCGGCTCCTCACTGCCCTTGAGCGTGAGCACCGCGCAGCCGAGGTGGGTGCGGGAGTACGAGCAGAGCTCGGCGTTGTAGCCGTACTCGGCACCCGCCAGCTGGGCGGGACCCTCGAGCCGCTGCGCGGCGAGCCGGGCCGCGAACGCCTCGCCGTGACACCACGCCAGACCGGCGGCCTGGAAGATCGGGTTGAGCGCACCGCCGTTGTACCAGACGATCTTGCGACCGGTCTCCCGGGCGACGAACAGGTCCTCCCAGTAGTCGGCGATCATCTTCCCGCCCTCGCGGGTGGTGGCGAGACGCTCGGTGCGGGGTTCGGGGGCCGGAGCGGTGGTGGTCATGAGGTCTCCGATCAGGCGTAGGCGGGGCGGTGGCGGAGGGCGCGCTCGACGAGGGCCTCCAGCCGGGTGCGCAGTGCTTCGAGCGGGATCCCCTCGTGCTCGGTCTCGACGAGCAGCTGCGGGATGTCCGCGGCGTCGAGCGCCTTGCGCAGCTCGGGGTAGAACAGCATGTGGGGCTCACAGAACTTCGGCATCAGGTGCACGACGACCTCGGCGCCACTGCGCCGGGTCGCGTCGACGAGCCAGGCGTCCCAGTCCACGTCGTGCTGGACGCGCGTGGGGCACGGCAGGTCGACGTTGCGCTCGGCGTACCAACGCCCGATGGCGTCCATCGGGTCGTCACCGGGGGCGAACGGCACCGAGGTCTGCAGGTAGCGCCGGCCCGACCACAGGTCGTCGTCGACGACGACGGCGCCGACCTCCTCGATCACCTCCAGCAGCTCACGGCGCGGCGCGTGGCACAGGTGGCCGGACAGATGGACCCGCACCCGGTCGTCCCGCTCACGGCGCGGCGCGTCCGCCAGCGCCTCGGCCAGCAGCTCGCGGTGCTCGACAGGGTCCATGACCTGCGCGGACACGACCATGTCCTGGAGGTCGACCGGCGACCAGACGGTGTCGCCCGCGGCGCGCTCGTCGAACACCCGGCGCAGGAGCTCCCGGTCGGCGTTGTACGCCTCGATGGCCTCGGCCAGCGCCGCGTCCTCGATGGGCGCGCCGGAGAGCTTCTCGAACTCGGACCGGAACTGCGCCATCATCTCGGCGATCTTGGTCGGCGCCCAGGGGTCGCTCAGCGAGCTGATCAGCATCCCGAAGAACACCGTCTTGTCACTGATCGCCCGCGCCACGTCGGAGGCACCGAGCAGCTGGATGCAGTGGTCCGCGAGCAGCAGCGCGTCGTAGTGGTCCAGTCGCCCGGTCGCGGCCTGGTCGGCGAGGTTGCGCGTGTAGCCGCAGTAGAACTCGGGCAGATACGCGCGCCCCTCGGCGACGGGACGCTGGTCGTCCTGGACGTAGACCGGGAGGATCCCCGCGGCCAGGGCGATCTCACGTGGGAAGTTCATCGGCATGACGCCGACGACGAGCTGGTCGGGGTGGTGGGCCCGCCACTGCGCAACGTACTCCCGTGGATCACGAGCAGCGGCACGCAAGCGTTGCAGGGCAACCGATTCGGGCATCGGAGCTCCTCAAACTTTGACAAGTCTGGGTAACCAGACACTCGAATGGTACAAGATTCCGGCCCGCTACGCAGCCCCGGACTCCCGCACCGCCTCGACCTCGGCGACGATGGACCCGTGACACATGCCCGCCGAGTCGACGCGGTCGCCACCTCCGCCGTGCCCCCGCTGCCGCCGCCGAGCGCGCGGTCGCTCCTGCTCACCGTCGCGGGCGAGCTGGTGAGCGAGGAGCCGGGCGGGGCGTGGACCAACGCGCTGCTGCGGGTCTTCGCCGCGCTCGGCGTCGAGGACCACGCGTGCCGCCAGCTGCTGGCCCGCTCCACGAGGAGCGGCTGGCTCTCCCGGGTCAGGGACGGCCGCGCCGTCCGGTGGACGCTCGACACCCGAGGCCGCGCCCTGGTGGACGAGGGCCTGCGCCGCTCGGCCGCCTACCTCACCGACGACCGGGACTGGGACGAACGCTGGCTGGTCCTGCACGTCAACGTCCCCCAGGACCGCCGGACCACGCGCAAGCGGCTCTACGGCGGTCTGGACTGGCTCGGCTTCGGCAACCCGACGGCAGGCGTTTGGATCACTCCGCACACCGAGCGGGTGGACGAACTCACCCGCCTGATCTCCGCGCTCGGGCTCGAGCAGACCTCGCTCGCGATGATCGGCCACGCCGTCGACCTCGGCGTCCCGGAGGCCGAGCTGGTGGCCAGGGCCTGGGACCTGACCGAGCTCGACGCCGCCTACCGCCGATTCCTCGAGCAGGACGCCACGAGCCCCGAACCCGGGACGCCCGACGAGGTCCTCACGGCGTACCTGCAGCTGCTGAACCTGCAGCAGCGTTTCATGCGTCGGGACCCACAGCTCCCCGCGGCCCTGCAGCCTGAGTGGGTGGGCCGCGAGGCGGCCCAGCGGTTCCGCGACCGCCGCGCGCAGTGGTCCACGGTGGCCCACCAGCGCTTCCACGAGATCGTCGCCGAGTCGGCACCTCCGAGCGGCCGGGACGCTTTAGACAGGAAATCGCACCGAGTCTTGTGATCTGTACAAGCTCCCCTTACGGTCTGACCGAACTTGCGGTGACCCACATCTCACGTCGGTGCAGACACCTGGAGCCCCGTTGTCCCTTGAGCACACCCCGGCCGTCGACGTCCGGGGCCCCGAGACCCACGCCCCCACCCACCACACACCGCGTCGGGCGGCGGCGGCCGCCTTCCTCGGCTCCGTCGTCGAGTACTACGACCTCGTCGCGTACGGAACGGCCGCAGCGCTCGTCTTCAACACGCTCTTCTTCCGCGACGTGTCCCCCTCCGTCGCGTTGATCCTCTCGTTCGCCACCTTCGCCAGCGGCTATGTCGTCCGTCCGCTCGGCGGTCTGCTCTTCGGTTGGATCGGTGATCAGCACGGGCGGCGCACCGCTGTCATGCTCACGATCGTCGTGATGGGGGCGGCCACGATTCTGATCGGCCTGCTGCCCACGTACGCGTCGATCGGGTGGTTCGCCCCGGTGCTGCTGGTGGTGCTGCGCCTGCTGCAGGGACTGGCGGTAGGGGGTGAGCTCGGCGGGGCCGTCCTCATCGCCGTCGAGCACGCCCCCGAACGGCGGCGCGGCTTCTACGGCAGCTTCTCCACCGCGGGCGCCCAGGCGGGCACCGTGCTCGCCACGGTCGTGTTCGCGGTGCTGACCGCGACGACGTCGGACGAGGCGTTCGCCTCCTGGGGATGGCGAATCCCGTTCCTGGGCAGCGCCGTGATCGTGCTGATCGGCGTCCTGATCCGTTACGGCCTCGAGGAGACCCCGGACTTCACCCGTTCCCGCGCCGAGGCACCGGTCCGCAATCCGATCCGTACGACGCTGTCCTCTCATCCTGGCGCGGTCCTGGGCATCATCGCCGTGATGGCGGGCATGATGTCCGTGTGGTACCTGCTGACGGTCTACAGCCTCAGCTACGCCACCACCCAGGCCGGCATCGACAAGCCGACCATCCTGTGGGTGGTCACCGGGGCGACGTTCCTGGTCGTGGTGATGAACCCGGTGTGGGGCGCGCTCTCCGACCGGATCGGCCGCACGACGCTGCTGTCGGTCGGTCTGGTGGTCGAGGGCCTGCTGCTCGTGGCGTACTTCCTGGCCCTGCGCAGCGGCAGCGTCGCGCTGATCTTCGTCGCGCTGCTCGCGGTCGCCGGTCTCGGCCACGCGTGCGTCAACGGGATCTTCCCGGCCTTCGTGGCCGAGGCGCTGCCCGCGTCGGTCCGCTACACCGCGGGTTCGCTCGGCATGCAGGTCGCGGCCCTGATCGCCGGCTTCGCACCGCTGGTCGCCGTCGCGCTGGAGGGCTCCGCGTTCGGCGTCTGGACCACCTGCACCCTCGCTCTGCTGCTCTGCCTCGCCGGCGCCGTGGCGGCACGGCTCCTCGTCCGGTCGCGGTCGTCCGCGGCGGTCGTCGAGCCGGCCGTGGTCTGAGCGGACCCGCGCGACCCCCGGGCTCACGGGATGGGGCCTCCGGCTCGGCGGCCCCGCCCTCGACGGACGTCACGACAGGCCGAGGAGCCTCGATGCCCCACGTCGTCCTGCCGCACTGCTGCGCGGACGCCCGGTGCGTCACGGTGTGCCCGGTGGACTGCCTCCACCCGGCTCCCGGCGAGCCGGGCTTCGCGGAGGCGGACATGCTGCACATCGATCCCGCCATGTGCATCGACTGTGGCGCCTGCGCCGACGTCCGTCCGGTCGATGCCGTGGTGACGGACTACTTCGTGCCCCGGGACTCGCCCGTCGTCGCGCTCAACGCCGGCCGGGCCTCACCCTGGGTCTAGATCGGCGCGCGCGACCACCGGGGATCCCCGACGCCCGTCGCCCGCGGCGCCCGCTCCGCGTTGCGGTCGTGGGCGCGGGCCCGGCGAGTCCGCGGCGCCCCGTCGAACGACCTAGGAGGGTGCTGAACTAAGCCCGCTTGGCGCGGTTGGACGTTGGACTCGCGGGAGCATGCGCGTAAACGGCGTTTATGCGCTCGGGTTGGGGT
>NZ_JBEZDN010000053.1:35585-50792 GCF_040648315.1 Pseudonocardia sp. NPDC049154 | reverse complement strand
CGGCCACCGCGGACGTGTTCGCCGCCGGGGACACCTCCCTCGCCCACGTCGCGGTGATCGTGCGGCTGCTCGCCACCCCACCGGCCGGGCGGCTGACCCCGGAGACCTGGGCCGGCCCCGAGGCCCAGCTGGCCGACGCCGCCGCGCTGTACACCCCCCGCGAGCTGCAGCAGTGGCGCACCGCGCTGCGCGACGCCCTCGACGCCGACGGCCCGAACCCGACGACACCCCACCACCACAGGTCAACGAACTGCGCCTGACCCGGTTCGCCTCCAAGCCCGGTGGGCGGCTGACCGGCCGCTACGACGACGCGGCGCTGTTCGCGGCGATCGCCACGTCCTCGACGCCCAGGCCGCCCCGCTCACCGCCGACGACGACCGCAGCAGTGCCGAACGCCACGCCGAAGCCCTGGCCGAGGTCTGCGGGTGGGTGCTCGAGCACGGGGAGCTGCCCGCGGTCGGTGGCCGGCGCCCGACCCTGACTGTGCAGATCCGCCTCGAGGACCTGGAGAGCCGCGCCCGCGCGGGCATGCTGGAGTTCGCCGGGCAGCTCAACCCGACCGCGCTACGCCAGTTGGCCTGCGACTGCGGCGGGGTGCCGATGGTCCTCGACGGCCACGGCCAACCCCTCGACGTCGGCCGGCTCACCCGGTCGATCCCCGACGGGCTGCGCCGCGCGGTGACCTCCCGGGACGGCGGCTGCGCCCACCCCGGCTGCGACCGCCCACCCTCCTGGTGCGAAATCCATCATGTCATCCCCTGGGAACACGGAGGGCCCACCGCCCTGGGCAACCTGGTGATGCTCTGCAAGGCCCACCACCGCCAGATCCACTCCACCGACTGCGTCGTGCGCCTGCGCGACGGCATCCCGGAGTTCATCCCGCCCGCCTGGACCGACCCCGAGCAGAGACCACGAAGCCGGCCCGGCACGTGGGACCTCACGCGCGCCCACCAAGGACCGCGGATCGCCGAGTTCGCCTGAGAAGGGCGAGGTGGCCCGTCGTTCGGCTTTGCTTGTGCGGAGTTCGGGATGGCGGCCGCGAGGCGGCGCGCCGGGGTGCGGACCGGCGGCGCGATCGTGACCTTCTCCAGCTCGGTCGTGAAGCTCGCAGCCGGGTCTCCAGCCTGACCACCGAGGGCCTGGTCCTCGCCGGGGTCGCGGTCCCGGCCGGCGGTTCCGGTGCCTGGATCCGGTGATGCGTTCGCACCGGTCCGAGCCGGGCTCGCCGACGCCCGCCTAGACCACGACCCAGGCCGCTCCGCCCGCGGCCGGTGTCGCTGGGCGGGACTCGGGAAGGACCCGTCCCGATCACCCCGAGCAGCCGGAGCTTCCGCAGCTTCGGAGCCGCCGCGCTCGTCGAGGTCCAGGCGCAGCGCGCGGGTGAGTGTGGTGGCACCTGGAGGGAGGCTATGGCCCGTGGGCCTGCCTCGCGCACCGTCTTCGTCGCCGGCGGCACCTCCGGCCTCGGCTCGTCCGGCGCTTCGCCGCGTCCGGCAGCTCAGACGCCGAACGATGACGCGTCGAAGGCCGGCGTGCCCGCCTACCCCGAGGCGCTGCGCTCTGCTCGACGGCGCCCACGCCGACCTGGTCGCGCGGCGCTCGCGCTCCCGCTGCACCCCGCGTTGAGTGCCCTCAGCAACCATCCTCCGCGGTGGGCGCGAAGAGGCCCCAGGCGCCGCAGGACAGGCACTGGCGGTAGCTGACCGTGCCGTCGGAGGTGGGGTGGTGCGACCCGGCGGCCCAGGTGTGCCGGTGTTCCGGGTTCTGCAGGGCCCGGCCGGGCCGGACCGTGATGAGCGTGGTGGGCATCGTCGTTCCTCTCGTGGGTTCTCGCCGGACCGTCCGGCTGGGGCTCCTCGCCCTGCACCCACGCTCTCGTCTCCCGGCTCCGCCGAAGATCCGGTGACCGACGGACGTCCCGCCCGACGCCCGGGTCGGCCGATCGGCCGACCAGTCTCAGCCCGCGCCCAGCGTCGCCTTCGCCCGCTCCAGCCCCTCGTCCGCGACCACGCCGCGGATCGCCTTCTTGTCGTACTTGCCGACGCTCGTCTTGGGGACCTCGGGCACGAACAGGAACTCGTCCGGGACCCAGAACTTGATGAACCCCTCGGCCAGCAGGTGCTCCCGCAGCTCGTCCGACGTGAGGGAGTCGTCCGAGGGCACCACGCAGGCCAGCGGGCGTTCGAGCCACTTCTCGTCCTCGATCCCGACGACGGTGGCCTCGGCGACCTTGGGGTGCAGCATCAGCGAGTTCTCCAGGTCGATCGTGGAGATCCACTCGCCGCCGGACTTGATCAGGTCCTTGGAGCGGTCCTTGAGCAGCACGTAGCCCTCGGGGTCGATGCAGCCGACGTCGCCGGTCTTGAGCCAGCCGTCGATCATCGAGTCCTGCGTCCGCTCGTCCTTGTAGTACTCGGATGCGGTGAACGGGGAGCGCACGAAGAAGTCCCCGATGGACTGGCCGTCCCAGGGCAGCTCCTCGCGGGTCTCCTGGTCGCACACCTTGATCTGCAGCAGCGGGATCGGCAGCCCCTGGGTCTGCCGCAGCGCGTAGATCTCGTCCTCGTCCCCGTCGGCCAGGGTGGACTTGAGCGCGAAGAAGCAGATCTGCGGGGAGTTCTCGGTCATGCCGTAGCCCTGCATGACCTCGCAGTCGTACTCGTCGCGGAACCACTTCATCACCGCCTTCGACGGCGCCTGCCCACCCAGCCACAGGGTGGAGAGGGTCGAGAGGTCCCGCGGCCGGCCCGAGGCCCGGACGGCGTCGCGGATCATCGTCCCGATCGTCACGGCCGCGTTCATCCCGGTCACGCCGAGGTCCTCGATGATGTCGACGTAGTCGGCCGGCGACGGGTGCGCGCCGGGCAGCACCAGCGTCGCGCCTTGGAGCAGCGCGGTGTGCGGGATGTTCCAGCCGTTGCAGTGGAACATCGGCGCGACCTCGAGCCACACCTGGGACTCGCTCATGTTCAGCTTGTCGTGCATGGCCAGGCACATGGCCTGCAGCACCATCGCCCGGTGCGAGTAGACGACGCCCTTCGGGTCACCGGTGGTCGCCGAGGTGAAGCACATCGCCGAGGCCGAGTGCTCGTCGAACTCCTCGAACTGCGCGTCCTCGTCGGCGGCGGCCAGGAGCTCCTCGTAGCAGTGGACCGGGAGCGACAGACGGTGCTCGGGCACCGAATCGGCGAGCACCACGACGGCCTCGACCGTGGGCAGGCCCAGCTCCAACAGGTCGGCGACGAGGTCGAGCTGGTCGACGTCGACCAGCAGCAGCCGGTCCCCGGCCTTGTCGATGGTGAACTTCTGCTGCGCCGGGGAGAGCCGCAGGTTGATCGTGTGCAGCACGGCCTGGATGCCGGGCACGCCGAAGTACGTCTCGAGGTGCCGGTAGTGGTTCCAGGCCAGTGTGCCGACGCGGTCGCCCGGCCCGATGCCCAGTGTTCGCAGGGCGTCGCCGAGCCGGCGGGCCCGCTTGCCGAAGTCCCGGTAGGTGTAGCGGTGGTACTCGCCCGGCCCGAGCCGGGTGACGATCTGCTTGTCCGCGAACAGTCGCTCCGTACGCCAGAGGAACGAGTGCAGGAGCAGCTGGCTGTCGAACATCAGACCGCGCATGGGCGCCTCCACGGTGAGACCCGGATCACGGTGGAGCGTGACATGCTACTGATCCGCCGGGCAACCCCCGGCGGCCGCGATCACCCCTTCCGGACCTCCCGCGCGGTGCGGCCGAACCGGGCGCGGAAGGCACGGCTGAAGTGCGAGGCGTCGACGAAGCCGCGGTCGAAGGCCAGCTCGGAGATGGTGCGGTGGCGCTGGGCGGGGTCGAGCAGGTCGGCGCGCACGGCGTCGAGCCGCTGCGCCCAGATCCACTCGGCCAGGGAGCAGGGCTCGTCGGCAAAGGCGCGGTGCAGGCTGCTGACGGACGTGTGCAGTGCGGCGGCGAGGGCGGCGACGCTGAGCCCGGGGTCGCCGAGGTGGCGGCGGACGTGGGCCTTGACCTGCTCCCGCCGGGCCGCGAGCGAGGGCTCCGGCCGGGGCGCCTCGCCGAGCGAGCTGAGGCCCGCCACCACGATGTGCTCGACGCCCTGCGCGACGGCGGCGGCCGCGCCCGGTTCCAGCACGTCGACGTCGAGCGCGAGGGTCCGGATCATCTCGATCATGAGGTGCCCGGCGCCTTCGGCACCCTGCACCCGCCGGGCCGTCAACGCCGGGGTGTCCCGCAGCCGCGACCGCAACGTCGGCCCCGGCAGCATCAGGACGTACTGCTGGAACGGCCCGTCGAACTGCAGCGTGTAGGGCCGGGTGGAGTCGTAGAGCGCGAAGTCGCCCGGCGCCAGCTCGGCGGTCCGGTCGTCCTGGCTGATCCGGCCGGCGCCCCGGGTCTGCAGGCTGACGAGGAAGTAGTCCTCGGCGGTGGAGGCGATCAGGGACGGCGTCCGGACGACGTGCTGGGCGGTGGCGGTGACCCGCGACAGCTCCAGCGTGGCGAGGGAGTCGACCCGGATGTCGCCCACGACGTCGCCGTCGGGCGCCGTGCAGGAGAGCCGGACGTAGGCGTCGGAGACGGCCGCGTTCCAGAAGTCGAGACGGTCGCGCGCCTCGATCGTGTCCGTGGTGAGCACGCGCGCCATGCACCGACGGTAGGGAGCCCGCGCGGGGCCGACAAGGGTGTGCGCCGCAGAGTCAACGAGGACGACACGCAGGGACCATCACCGGGATTCCGGACCCGTCACGCTGCCGGCATGAGCATCGAGCACCCCCGCTTCCGCGCCGCCGCCGTGCAGGCCGCCCCGGAGTTCCTCGACCTCGACGCGGGCGTCGACAAGGCCGTCGCGCTGATCGCCGAGGCCGCCGCGAACGGGGCCGGGCTGATCGGCTTCCCGGAGACCTGGCTGCCCGGCTACCCCTGGTTCATCTGGCTCGACGCCCCGGCGTGGGGCCTGCAGTTCTTCCCCCGCTACCACGACAACTCGCTGGTCTACGGCTCGCCGCAGGCCGACCGGCTGGCCGCCGCCGCCCGCGACCACGGGATCACCGTGGTGCTGGGGATCTCGGAGAAGCACGCCGGCAGCCTCTACATCGCCCAGTGGATGATCGGCCCGGACGGCGGGACGATCGCGCGGCGGCGCAAGCTCAAGCCCACCCACGTCGAGCGCACGGTGTTCGGCGAGGGCGACGGCAGCGACCTCTCCGTGTACGACACCCCGCTCGGCCGGCTCGGCGGGCTCTGCTGCTGGGAGCACCTGCAGCCGCTGTCGAAGTACGCGATGTACGCCCAGAACGAGCAGGTCCACGTGGGCGCGTGGCCGAGCTTCTCGCTCTACGAGGGCGGGGCGTACGCGCTCGGCCCGGAGGTCAACACCGCCGCCAGCCGCGTGTACGCGGTGGAGGGGCAGACGTTCGTGATCGCCCCGTGCGCGACCGTGTCGCCGGAGATGGTCGAGCTGATGTGCACCGACGACACCAAGCGCGCGCTGCTCAAGCCCGGCGGCGGGTACGCCGGGGTCTACGCCCCGGACGGCCGGCTGATCTCCGAGCCGCTCGCGCCCGACGCCGAGGGCCTGGTCTACGCCGACGTCGACCTCGGCCTGATCTCGCTGGCCAAGGCGGCGGCCGACCCCGCCGGGCACTACTCGCGCCCGGACGTCACGCGGCTCCTGCTCAACAAGACCCCCGGTGACCGGGTCGTGCCGTTCTCCGCGCCGGGCGTCGAGCTGGAGGGCGAGCTCGGCCCGGAGGCCGAGCGGGCCGCGGCGATCGCGGGTCAGTAGCTCCGCGGCAGCCCCAGCACGTGCTGGGCGAGGTAGTTCAGCACCATCTCCTGCGGCACCGGCGCGATCCGCTGCAGCCGGGCCTCCCGGAAGTACCGCTCCACGTGGTACTCGCGGGCGTAGCCGAACCCGCCGTGGGTCTGGACGGCGGCGTCGGCGGCCTGGAACGCGGCCTCGGCGGCGAGGTACTTGGCGGTGTTGGCCTGCTCGCCGGCGTGCAGGCCGCGGTCGATCCGCCAGGACGCGTCGCGGATGACCAGCTCGGCGGCGCGCAGCCGGGCGTGCGCGTCGGCGAGCGGGAAGGCGATGCCCTGGTTCGACCCGATCGGCCGGTCGAACACGACCCGCTCGCCGGCGTAGGCGACGGCGCGGCGCAGGGCGGCCCGCCCGATGCCGAGCGCCTCGGCGGCGATGAGCACGCGTTCGGCGTTGAGGCCGTCGAGCAGGTAGCGGAAGCCCGCGCCCTCCTCGCCGACCCGGTTCTCCACCGGCACCCGCAGCCCGTCGTAGACGACCTCGCAGGAGGCGACGGCATTGCGCCCCAGCTTGTCGATCGGCGAGATCGTGACGGCCGGGTCCTGCAGGTCGGCGACCAGCAGCGTCATGCCCTGGGTCGGCTTCGCCGCCTCGGCCCGCGGCGTGGTGCGGACCAGCAGCAGGACCTTGTCCGACTCCAGGGCCTTCGAGGTCCAGACCTTGCGCCCGTGCACGACGTAGGCATCGCCGTCGAGCACGGCCCGGGTGGTGACGTTCGTGGTGTCCAGCCCGGCGTCGGGCTCGGTCACGCCGAACGCCACGTGCAGCTTCCCCGACGCGACGTCCGGGAGTACGCGGTGGCGCAGGTCGTCGCTGCCGTGCAGCACGACCGGGTGCATCCCGAAGATCGACATGTGGATCGCGCTGGCGCCGTTCATGCATGCCCCGGACGCGGCGACCTCCTCCAGCACGATCGACGCCTCGGTGATCCCGCGCCCGCCGCCGCCGTACTCCTCCGGCATCGCGATGCCGATCCAGCCGCCCTCGGCCATCGCGGCGTAGAACTCCCACGGGAACGTGTGGGTGCTGTCCCGCTCGCTCCAGTAGTCGTCGTCGAACCGGGCGCAGAGGGCGCGCACCGCCTCGCGGATCAGCCGGTGGTCGTCCTCCTCGGTGAAGTCCACGCGTCTACGAGTACAGGTCCGCGTGGGCGGCGCGCAGCTTGTACTTGAGGACCTTGCCGCCGACGGTGTCCGGCAACGACTCCGTGAACACCACGGCCTTCGGCGTCTCGTGACCCGCGAGCCGCGCGCGGCAGTACGCGATGATCTCGTCCGCCTCGGGCTTGCGGCCGTCCCGCGGCACGACGACGGCCGTCACCGCCTCGCCCCAGTGCTCGTGCGGGAGCCCGATCACCGCCGCGCGCAGCACGTCCGGGTGCTCGTGCAGGACGGCCTCGACGCGGATGCTCGACACGTTCTCGCCACCGGACTTCACGATGTCCTTGTACCGGTCGACCATGACGCGCAGGCCGTCCTCGTCGACGGTCGCGGAGTCGCCGGAGTGGAACCAGCCGCCGCGGAAGGCCTCCCGGGTGGCCTCCGGGTTGCGGTAGTACCCGGCGGTCATGATCGGCGAGCGGTAGACGGCCTCGCCCGGCCGGCCGTCGCGGACCGGGTCGCCCAGCTCGTCGACCACGTCCGAGGCGAGCATCCCGCTGGGCACACCCACGTAGTTGACGGCGGGTGCGGTGCGGGCGTGGACCTCCGGCCAGCGGGTGGGCCAGAAGCGGTGGCAGGCGATCGCCTCGGTCTGGCCGAAGATCCCGAGCGTGACGAAGCCCGGTGCGGCGCGCGCCGCCAGCCGCTCCAGCACGGCGGGGGAGAGCGCACCCCAGCCGTAGACGAGGATCGACAGAGCCGAGACGTCCAGGTCGGGACGGGCCTCGAGCTCGTCGGCCAGCGCGGTGACGAACTGCGGGGACCCGGCCCACAGGGCGGTCGCGCGGGTGGTCGCGGTGGCCTCGGCGACCGGCCCCGGGGCGGGGCGGCGGCCGAGCGCGACGGAGCCGCCGGAGACGAAGGCGCCGAACGGGAACAGCTCGTCGCCGATGTGGTAGATCATCGGCAGGAACGTGCAGAGCCGCAGGTCCGAGTCGTGCCGCAGGCCGCGCGTGAGCGAGAGCGCGAAGTTGAGCGCCGCCAGGTGCGCGTAGCTGTGCGAGAGCATCACGCCCTTCGGCATCGCGGTGGTGCCGGAGGTGAACAGCAGCTGCCAGATGTCGTCGCCGTGGATCTCGACCTCGGGCTCCCCGGCCGGCGCCCCGGCGACGAGCTCGCCGAACGCCGGGCTGCCCGCCACCGGCCCGCCGCCGACCGTGATCGTGGCGCCCACGGTCAGCCCCGTGACCGCGAACACCTGCTCGACGCGCGGCCACAGCTCCGCGTCGACGAACGCGAACCGCGGCTCGGTCAGCCCG
Source organism: Pseudonocardia sp. NPDC049154 (assembly GCF_040648315.1). Taxonomy (NCBI): domain Bacteria; kingdom Bacillati; phylum Actinomycetota; class Actinomycetes; order Pseudonocardiales; family Pseudonocardiaceae; genus Pseudonocardia; species Pseudonocardia sp. NPDC049154. The sequence goes on along the minus strand of NZ_JBEZDN010000053.1, from coordinate 42,566 downwards.
ATCAGGTGCTCGAGGACGTCCGCCGCCAGGCTGGGGTTCAGCGGCACGGCGACCATGCCGGCCTTCGCGATCCCGATCTTCGCCAGCAGTGCCTCGACCGAGTTCTCGCAGATCAGCAGCACCCGGTCGCCGGGGGCGAGCCCCGCCCCGGCCAACGCCTGGGCGACCCGGTTCGCCGTGTCGTCCGCCTCCCGGTAGGTGACCTCGGCGAAGCGCTCCTCGCCGCAGGCCCCGTCGACGGCCGTGAGCGCGACCTTGTCCGGGTAGCTCCAGGTCAGCCGCTCGAAGAGGTCGCCGACCGAGGTGCGTTCCCAGCGGTGGACGGCCCGCCGCCCGCGCAGGGTCTCGACGTCGATCGAGGCGGGATCGGGCAACGCCGTGCCGTGCGGCTGGAGGGGCAGCATGCGGGCCAGCATGCCGTGATCGCCGTCACGATGGCAAGAATCCAGTCATTCTCGGTTCACTCGGCCGCGTGCCGCTCGGCCCCCGCGGGCGCGGCCGCGGCGGGCTCCACGCCGAGGCACGCGTGGGCCATCCCGTCGAGCAGGTCGGCCTGCCGCTCGTCGGCCAGCCCGCTGCGGAAGAACAACGTCGACTGGATTGCGCCGATGGCGGCGTGCACGGCCAGGCGGAGCTCGCCGTCGGCCAGGTCGCGGCGCAGCGGGGCCAGCACGTGCACCCAGTCCTCGAGGTAGTGCCGCTGCAGCCGGCGCAGCCGCCGCCGGTCCTCCTCGGGCAGCGTGTGCACCTCGCGGTGGTAGACGGCGAGCACGCTCCGGTCCTCGATCGCCACCCGGATGTGGTCCCTGACCAGCGCGGACAGGTGGGTCCGCTCGTCACCCGGGCCCGCCAGCACCGCCCCGGCGCCCTCCTGCAGGCGGGCCATCACCCGGTCGAGCAGGGCGACGAGGATCGCGGTCTTGCTGTCGAAGTGCCGGTAGACGCCGGACCCGACGATCCCGGCCTCGGCGCCGATGTCCGCCATCCCGACGGTGTGGAAGCCACGCCGCGAGGCCAGCTCCGCGGCGGCGGCCAGGATCCGCTCGCGGCGCTCCGGGTCCCGCCGGCTGCGCCCGCCGGCGGCCGTACCGGGGGTGGCGGCGGTGGTGGGGACGGTCGACATCTGGTCATCATGGCAGCCGCACGGTAGGGTCCGCCACGAGTGAACCAGGAATCACAATCTGGGTTCCGGGAGACGCGACGGGAGTCGGAGTGGACTTCGCCGAGAGCGACGAGCACCGCGACCTGCGGGCGGCGGTCGGGGCCGTCGCGGCGCCCTACGGGGGCGCGTACTACGTCGAGCACGCCCGCGCGGGCACCGAGTGCACCGAGCTGTGGCACGCCCTCGGCGACTCCGGCTTCGCCGGGGTCAACGTGCCGGAGGAGTACGGCGGGGGCGGCGGTGGCCTCGTCGAGCTCGCGCTGGTGTGCGAGGAGATCGCAGCGCAGGGCGCGCCGATCCTGCTGCTGCTGGTCACGCACGCGATCTCGGCGGAGGTGATCGCCGAGTACGGCACCGAGGAGCAGCGCAAGGAGTGGCTGCCCGGGCTCGCGAGCGGGCGGCGGAAGGTGGTCTTCGCGATCACCGAGCCCGAAGCCGGGTCCAACACCCACAAGCTCTCCACGCGGGCGCGGGGCGTGGGGGACGAGTGGATCGTGACCGGCGAGAAGTACTACATCTCCGGCGTCGACGACGCGGAGGCGCTGCTGCTGGTGGCGCGCACGGGGGACGAGGGGCAGCTGTCGCTGTTCCTGGTCCCCACCGACGCGCCCGGCCTGCAGAAGACCGTGCTGCCGGTCGACGTCATGCTCCCGGAGAAGCAGTTCACGTTGCACTTCGACGAGGTCCGGCTGCCGGCGTCGGCGCTGGTCGGCGCGGAGGGCCAGGGCTTCCGGCAGGTCTTCCACGGGCTCAACCCCGAGCGGATCACCGGCGCCGCGCTCTGCGTCGGCATCGCGCGCTACGCCCTGGACCGCGCCGCGCGGTACGCGAAGGACCGGCAGGTGTGGGACCGGCCGATCGGCGCGCACCAGGGTGTCGCGCACCCGCTGGCGAAGGCGAAGATCGAGACCGAGCTGGCCGCGCTGATGACCCGCAAGGCCGCCTGGCTGCACCAGAACGGGCTGCCGGCCGGCGAGGCGTCGAACATGGCGAAGTACGCGGCGGCCGAGGCCGCGCTGGCCGCGTGCGACGCCGCGATGCAGACCCACGGCGGCAACGGCGTGGCGCAGGAGTTCGGGCTGCTCCCGTACTGGGGGCTGGCCCGGCTGCTGCGGATCGCCCCGGTGAACCGGGAGATGATCCTCAACTTCGTCGCCCAGCACAGCCTGGGCCTCCCGCGGTCCTACTGAGAACCCACCGGCCCCGGACCGGGCCCTCGAACCACGCTGACCCGCCGATCGCCGAGAACAGGAGCGCTCATGTCGATGATCAACCGGGTCAACGTCGGCGACGCGCTGACCCGCTCCGCCTTCGCCCGTCCCGACCACCTCGCCGTGGTGGACGGGGACCGCCGCTGGACCTACGCCGAGCTCGACGCCTGGGTGAACCGGCTCGCCCGCGGCCTGTTGGACCGCGGCTACCGGGTCGGCGACGCGCTCGCCCTGGCCTCGGCGAACAGCGCCGAGTTCCTCGCGGTGTACTACGCCTGCGCCAAGGCCGGCGTGGTGTGCGTGCCGATCAACCTGGGCTGGCGGCCGCCCGAGATCGCCTACGTCCTCGACCACTCGCGGGCACGGGGGATCGTGGTGGAGAGCGGGCTGCTGGCGGGCCTGGACGGGCTCGACCTGCCCGAGACGTTCGTCGTCGGCGACGGCCCGACCACCCTCGCCGACCTCGAGTCCGCCGACGGCTCCCCGGTCGAGGTGGAGATCCCCGACCGCGCGCCGCTGAGCTACCTCTACACGTCGGGGACGACGTCGTTCCCCAAGGGCGTGGTGGGCACGCACCTGGCGATCCACATCGAGTCGATGTCCGCCGCGCTCGACTCCGGCTGGACGGCCGCGGACCGCTTCATCGCGATGATGCCGATGTTCCACACGGCGCAGCTCAACGCCTTCTGCACGCCCGCGGTCACCGTCGGCGCCACGATCCACGTGCACCGCGGCTTCGAGCCCGAGCGGTTCCTCGACACCATCGAGCGCGAGAGGATCACCCAGGTCTTCGGTCTGCCGATGATGTACCGCGCGGCGCTGGAGCACCCGTCGTTCGGCTCCCGGGACCTGTCCTCGCTGAAGCGTGCCGTCTACGCGATGGCGCCGATGCCGGAGGCGCAGATCAAGGCCTGCCTCGACGGGTTCGGGTGCGATTTCGCGCTGCTGTTCGGCCAGACCGAGATGTCGCCGATCACCACGCTGTTCCGGCCGGAGCACCAGCTCACCCACGTCGGCGCCGTCGGCACCCCGCTGACCGGCGTCCAGGTCGCGATCATGGGGCCGGACGGGGAGCTGCTCCCGCGTGGCGAGCAGGGCGAGATCGTCTACCGCGGGCCGTCGACCATGCAGGAGTACCTCCGCAACCCGGAGGCGACCGCGGAGGCGTTCCGGCACGGCTGGTTCCACTCCGGCGACGTCGGGCGCTTCGGCGAGGACGGGGTTCTCTGGTTCGCCGACCGCTCCAAGGACGTGATCAAGACCGGCGGCGAGAACGTCGCGTCGATCGAGGTGGAGCGGGCGGTGTACGACGCCGAGCGGAAGGTCGCCGAGGTCGTGGTGGTCGGGCTGCCGCACGAGCGGTGGAGCGAGGCGATCACCGCCGTCGTGGTGCCGAAGCCGGGGGAGACGGTCGACCCGGAGGCGCTGCGGGTCGCCCTCAAGGACCGGCTCGACGGCTACAAGGTGCCCAAGTCCGTGATCGTCGTCGACGAGCTGCCGCGGACCTCGACCGGGAAGATCCAGAAGAACGTCGTCCGCGAGAGCTTCGCGGACCACTACGGGGGACGCTGATGCCCGTCCTGAAGACCCTGCTCGACGTCTCGTCGGAGACCTACGCGAGCAACCGCGCGGCCCAGCTGGAGGTGATCGACCAGTTGGACGAGCAGCTGGAGCTGGCGATCGCCGGCGGCGGGGAGCGCTACACGCAGCGGCACCGCGACCGCGGCAAGCTCCCGGTGCGCGAGCGGCTGGAGCTGCTGCTCGACCCGGACAGCCCGTTCCTGGAGCTCTCCCCGCTCGCGGCGTGGGGCACCGAGTTCACCGTGGGCGCCTCGGTGCTCACCGGGATCGGCGTGGTGTCCGGGGTCGAGTGCGTGGTGATCGGGCACGACCCGACCGTGCGCGGCGGCGCGATGAACCCGTACTCGCTGAAGAAGACGTTGCGCGCGTTGGAGATCGCGCGGATCAACCGGCTCCCGGTGATCAACCTCGTCGAGTCCGGTGGTGCCGACCTGCCCACCCAGGCGGACCTGTTCGTGCCGGCCGGGCGGATCTTCCACGAGCTCACGGAGCTCTCCTCGCTGGCCGTCCCGACGGTCGCGCTGGTGTTCGGCAACTCCACCGCCGGCGGCGCGTACGTGCCCGGCATGTGCGACTACGCCGTGCTGGTCGACCGGCAGGCGAAGGTGTTCCTGGGCGGCCCGCCGCTGGTCAAGATGGCCACCGGCGAGGAGTCGGACGACGAGTCCCTCGGCGGCGCGGAGATGCACTCGCGGATCTCCGGCCTCTCGGACTACTTCGCGGCCGACGAGCGCGACGCCATCCGGTTGGGCCGGCAGATCATGTCCCGGATCAACTGGCACAAGCTCGGGCCGGCGCCGGCGGCGAACCCGGAGCCCCCGAAGTACGACCCCGAGGAGATCCTCGGGATCGTCCCGCCGGACCCGAAGGTCCCGTTCGACCCGCGGGAGATCCTGGCCCGCACCGTCGACGGCTCGGACTTCGACGAGTACAAGCCGCTGTACGGGACGTCGCTGGTCACCGGCTGGGCCTCGATCCACGGCTATCCCGTCGGGGTCCTCGCGAACCACCGGGGCGTGCTGTTCAGCGAGGAGGCCAAGAAGGCGACCGAGTTCATCCTGCTGGCCAACCAGACGGACACGCCGCTGATCTTCCTGCAGAACACCACCGGCTACATGGTGGGCAAGGACTACGAGCAGGGCGGGATCATCAAGGACGGCGCCAAGATGATCAACGCGGTGACCAACAGCCGGGTCCCGCACCTGACGATCAACATGGCGTCGTCGTTCGGGGCGGGGAACTACGGGATGTCCGGCCGCGCCTACGACCCGCGGCTGATGTTCGCCTGGCCCGGCGCGAAGCTCGCGGTGATGGGCGCCGCGCAGCTCGCCGGCGTCATGTCCATCGTGGGGCGGGCGTCGGCGGCGTCGCAGGGCAAGCCGTTCGACGAGGAGGCCGACGCCGCCCGCACCCGCGCGATCGAGCAGCAGATCGAGGCGGAGTCGCACAGCTTCTTCGTCACCGCCAAGCTCTACGACGACGGCATCGTCGACCCCCGCGACACCCGCACCGTGCTCGGCCTGTCCCTGTCCGCCGTGCACTCCCAGACCGTCGCCGGCCGCCGCGGCTTCGGCGTCTTCCGGATGTGAGCTGCATGATCCAGAAACTGCTGGTGGCCAACCGCGGGGAGATCGCCGCGCGCGTCATGCGCACCGCCCACGCCCTCGGCATCGCCACCGTGGCCGTGTACTCCGACCCTGATGCGGACGCCCCGTTCGTCCGGCTCGCCGACGAGGCGGTGCGCCTCCCCGGTGCCGCCCCGTCGGCCACCTACCTGCGCGGCGACCTGGTGATCGAGGCGGCCCGCGCGACCGGCGCGGACGCGGTCCACCCCGGGTACGGGTTCCTGTCGGAGAACGCCGGGTTCGCCCGGGACTGCGCGGCGGCCGGGCTGACCTTCGTCGGGCCCTCGCCGGAGGCGATCGCCTCGATGGGCTCGAAGCTCGAGGCCAAGGCGCTGATGGACAAGGCGGGCGTGCCGGTCCTGCCCGGGGCGACCGTCCAGGAGGACACCGACCTGAATGCGGTCGCCGCGGAGATCGGCTTCCCGGTGCTGGTCAAGGCCGCGTTCGGCGGCGGGGGCCGGGGCATGCGCGTCGTCCACGACCCGGCGGAGCTCGCCGACGCCGTGGCGGGCGCACGGCGGGAGGCCGCGTCGGCGTTCGGCGACGGGACGGTGTTCCTGGAGCGGTTCGTCGTCGACCCCCGGCACGTCGAGGTGCAGATCGTCGGCGACACCCACGGCGAGGTCGTGCACCTGTTCGAGCGCGAGTGCTCGATCCAGCGGCGCTACCAGAAGATCGTCGAGGAGAGCCCGTCGCCGGCGGTCGACGACGCCCTGCGCGCCGAGCTCGGCGCCGCCGCCGTCGCCGCGGGCAAGGCGATCGGGTACACCGGGGCCGGGACCGTGGAGTTCGTCCTCGACCAGGACGGCAGGTTCTTCTTCCTCGAGGTCAACACGCGCCTGCAGGTCGAGCACCCCGTCACGGAGCTGGTCACCGGCCTGGACCTGGTGGCCCTGCAGCTGCGGGTGGCCGAGGGCGAGCCGCTGCCGCCCGAGGTGACCGGCGCCGTGCTCGACGGGCACGCGATCGAGGTCCGGCTCTACGCCGAGGACGTCCCGGCCGGGTTCCTCCCCGCCACCGGCACGCTGCACCGCTTCCGCATCCCCGACCTGGCCGGCCTCCGGCTGGACACCGGGGTCGAGGACGGCTCGGTCGTCAGCCCGCACTACGACCCCATGCTCGCCAAGGTGGTCGCCCACGGCCGCACCCGCGCCGAGGCCGCCCGCACGCTGGCCCGGGCGTTGCAGCGCGCCGAGATCCACGGCGTCACCACCAACCGGGACCTGCTCGTCGACATCCTCCGCGAGCCCGAGTTCCTCGCCGGCCGCACCGACACCGGCTACCTGACCAGGCACTCCGTGCTCGTGAGTGGCGGGGGGGGGGGCGGCGGCCCACCCCCCCACCAAGCCCATGAGGCGGGGCGGGGGGGGGCCGGGGGGGAACCGGCCCCGGGCGCCCCGCG
>NZ_JBEZDN010000053.1:0-35575 GCF_040648315.1 Pseudonocardia sp. NPDC049154 | reverse complement strand
GGCTGTCGGGGTGTGTGCGCCGGGGGGGGGGGGGGTGGGGGGCGGCGCCCCCGGCCCGCGCGCGGGGGCGCCCCCCCCCACCCCCCGCCACTCACAGGCCCTTGCGGCGGCGCTGGCGAGCCAGGCGGCGAACCGGGCCGCGGCACCCGTCCTGGCCGGACTCCCGTCCGGGTGGCGGAACGTCGGCGGGATGCCGCAGCGGATGGCCTACACCCTGGGCGAGGAGACGCTGGAGGTCGCGTACGCGTTCCGCCGCGGCGGGTTGACCGCCTCGGTGAACGGCGAGCGGCTCGCGGTGCGCCTTCTCGACGCGACGCCCGACGCCGTCGAGCTGGAGGTCGAGGGGGTGCGGCGCCTCTACACCGTCCACCGCGTGCCCGGCTGGTCCTTCGTCGACGGGCCGGACGGGTCCGCCGCCCTGGCCGAGGTGCCCCGCTTCGCCGACCCCGATGCCGCCGCACACGCCGGGTCGCTGCTGGCCCCGATGCCGGGCGGCGTGGTCCGGGTGCTCGCCACACCCGGCGACACCGTCTCGGCCGGTCAGGCCCTCGTCGTCCTCGAGGCGATGAAGATGGAGCACACCGTGGCCGCGCCCGTCGACGGCGTGGTCGGCGAGGTCCACGTGGGGCCCGGCGACCAGGTGGAGACGGGCCAGGTGCTGGCCGTGGTCGAGGAGGAGGCGTCGTGAACATCGCCGGCCTGCTGCGGCGCGCCGCGGCCGACCACGCGGGCCAGGTCGCCGGCTCGACGACACCGAGATCGGGTACGCCCAGTTCGCCGAGCGCGGCGGCCGCTTCGCCGCCTACCTGCGGGCGACCGGGGTCGAGCCCGGCGAGCGGATCGGCTTCTTCCTGCCGAACTGCCTGGAGTACCTGATCGGGCTGCTCGGCACCTGGCAGGCCGGCGCGGTCGGCGTCCCGCTCAACCACCTGTTCCCCGACGCGCCGCTGCGGCACGCGATCGAGGACTCGGGCGTAACCCGGCTCATCGCGCCGCCGGGGGAGGTCGAGCGGCTGAAGACCCTGCTCGGCGGGGGCGGCCCGGAGATCCTCACCACCGGCCCCGACGGCGGCTTCGCCCGGGTCCTGGCCGCGCACGAGCCCGTCCACGACGTGGTGCCGCGGCTGGACCGGGACGACGCGCTGCTCATGTACACCTCCGGCTCGACGGGCGTGCCGAAGGGCGTACGGCAGACCCACCGCAACACCACCGCACAGGTCGACGGCGTGATCGACCTCTACGAGCTCACCGCGGCCGACCACGTGCTCAACTGCATGCCGCTGTTCCACGTCGGCGGGCTGCAGCTGGCGAGCCTGCCGATCCTGCTGCGCGGCGGGCAGATCACGTTCGTGCCGCGCTGGGACGTCACCGTGTGGCTCGACCTCGCGCAACGGCTGCGGCCCACCTACGGCGGCCTGATCTCCACGATGATGATCGACGTCGGCAACCGGACGGTGGCGGACCCCGTCGTCCTCGACTCCTTCCGGATCTGCATGTTCGGCGGCTCCCGCACGCCCACGGCCGCGATCGAGCGGCTGGAGGCGGGCACCGGGATCCGGGGCGTCGAGATCTACGGGCAGACCGAGCAGAGCGGGCTCGTGGTCTCCTACGCCGCCGGCGACCCGCGGCGCCCCGACTCGATGGGCAAGCCCCTGGAGCAGGTCGTGCGGACCCGGCTCGTGCCGGTCGACGGCGGGCCCGACCTGCGGCCCGGTGACGAGGGCGTCGGCGAGCTGTGGGTGCAGGGCGACGCGGTGACGCCGGGGTACTGGGGCATCGACGCTTCGGAGAAGTGGTCCGACGGATGGTTCCGCACCGGCGACCTCATGTCCGCCGACGCCGACGGCTACCTGTACTACGTGGACCGGATCGACGACATGATCGTCTCCGGCGGGGAGAACGTGTTCCCGCAGATGGTCGAGGAGCACCTCGCCGACCATCCCGACCTCGCCGAGGTGGCGGTGATCGGCACGGCGCACGAGCGCTGGGTGGAGCAGGTGACCGCGGTCGTCGTGCCGACGCGGCCGGACGTGACCGCCGAGCAGATCGCCGAGTGGTGCGCGACCAACCCCGACCTGCGGGGCATGCACAAGCCCCGGCGGATCGAGATCGTCGACGCCCTGCCGCGCACCGGCAGCGGCAAGCTGAACCGTCCTGAGCTGAGGAAGAGGTTCCCGTGAGCGAGACCCGCACCGACGTGGTGACCTACGAGGTCGTCGACGGGATCGCCTGGCTCACCATCGACCGGCCCGAGGCGCGCAACGCGTTGAGCAAGGAGGTCCGCGACGGGCTGTGGGAGGGGACGCACCGGTTCGTCGCCGACGACTCCGCCGCAGTCCTCGTGCTGACCGGGGCCGGTGACAAGGCCTTCTGCGCCGGGGGCGACCTGAAGGAGATGGCGGAGACCTCGCTGGAGATCCCGCCGCCGGACTTCCTGCCGCAGTTCGGGCGCAACGTCGAGGTGCCGAAGCCGACGATCGCGGCGGTCAACGGGGTGGCCTACGCCGGCGGGTTCCTGCTGGCCCAGCAGTGCGACCTGGTCGTGGCGGCCGAGCACGCCCGGTTCGCCGTCACCGAGGCGAAGGTGGGCCGGGGCTCGCCGTGGGCCGCGCCGCTGTCCTGGCTGGTCCCGCCGCGCGTCGCGCTGGAGATCCTGCTGACCGGTGACCCCCTCGACGCGGCCCGGGCCCGCGAGGTCGGCCTGGTCAACCAGGTCGTGCCGGGAGGAGAGTTGCGGGCGCGCACGCAGGAGCTCGCCCGGCGGATCGCGGCCAACGCGCCGCTGTCCGTCCGGGCCGCGAAGCGCACGGCGTACCTCTCCGCGGAGTGCACCCGCGCGGAGGCGTACGACCGGGCGGAGGAGATCTGGGCGCCGGTCTACCGGTCGGAGGACGCCCAGGAGGGGCCGGCCGCGTTCCGCGACAAACGGACCCCGGTGTGGAAGGGGAGATAGCGATGCCCGTCTCGATGACCGCGCTGGCGGACGACCTCGCGGCCGAGTCCGCGGAGCTGCGCGCGATCCTCGCGCCGCTGGACCACCACGGCTGGGCCCGCGACACCCCGGCCGAGGGGTGGACGATCGCCGACCAGGTGTCCCACCTGGCCTACTTCGACGACGTCGCGCTGCAGTCCGCCACGGACCCCGAGGCGTTCCACGCCGAGCTGGAGCGGATCGAGGCCGAGGGCGGCGTGAACCCCGACGCGGTGGCGGCCCGGTTCCGCGACCTGTCCGGCGGCGAGCTGCTGCGCTGGTTCGATCTGTCCCGGGAGCGGCTGATCGAGGCGTTCCGGGGCCTCGACCCCGGGCTGCGGGTGCCGTGGTTCGGGCCGCCGATGAGCGCGGCGTCGTCGCTCACCGCCCGGATCATGGAGACCTGGGCGCACGGGCAGGACGTGGCCGACGCGCTCGGCGTGGTCCGCGAGCCCAGCGCCCGGCTGCGGCACGTGGCCCACATCGGGGTCGGGGCGCGGGCGTTCAGCTACGCCCTCCACGGCCGCGAGCTCCCGGCCTCGCCGATCCGGGTGGAGCTCGACGCACCGGACGGCTCGCTGTGGACCTGGGGGCCGGAGGACGCGGCGGACCGGATCACCGGGACCGCCCTGGACTTCGCCCTGCTCATCACCCAGCGGCGGCACCGGGACGACCTCGCGCTCGTCGTGGCCGGCCCGGCCGCGGAGGAGTGGGTGGCGATCGGCCAGGCCTTCGCCGGCGAGCCCGGGACGGGCCGCGAGCCCGGACTGTTCGTGGGAGGCTCCGCATGACCGGCCCGATCGAGGCGGCCGAGAGCGACCGGCCGATCCGCATCGGGAACTGCTCGGGCTTCTACGGGGACCGGCTGCGGGCGGCGCGCGAGATGGTCGAGGGCGGACCGATCGACGTGCTGTGCGGGGACTACCTCGCCGAGCTGACGATGCTGATCCTGGCCAAGGCGCAGGCCAAGGACCCCGCCGCGGGCTACGCGCGGACCTTCCTGACCCAGATGGAGGACGTCCTCGGGACGTGCCTCGAGAAGGGGATCAAGGTCGTCTCGAACGCGGGCGGGCTCAACCCGGCCGGCCTGGCCGCGGCGATCGAGGCGCTCGGGACCGACGCGAAGGTCGCGTACGTCGAGGGCGACGACCTGCGCGGATCGCTGGGCGCGATCGACCCGCCGGTGGACGGCAAGCCGGTGTCCGCCAACGCCTACCTGGGTGGCTGGGGGATCGCCGAGGCCCTCGCGGCCGGGGCGGACGTCGTGGTGACGGGCCGGGTCACGGACGCGTCGCTGGTCGTCGGGCCCGCGGCGTGGTGGCACGGCTGGGCCCGGGAGGACTTCGACGCCCTGGCCGGTGCGGTGGTCGCCGGGCACGTGATCGAGTGCGGGCCCCAGGCCACCGGCGGCAACTACGCGTTCCTCGACGAGATCACCGACCGCCGCTACCCGGGCTTCCCGATCGCCGAGGTCGCCGTGGACGGCTCGTCGGTGATCACCAAGCACCCCGGCACCGGCGGGCTGGTCTCGGTCGGCACCGTCACCGCGCAGCTGCTCTACGAGATCGCGGCGCCCGCCTACCTCGGCCCGGACTGCACCACGCACTTCGACACGATCCGGCTGGAGCCCGGCGGCGAGCACCGGGTCGCGATCTCGGGCGTGCGGGGGAGCGCGCCGCCGCCCACGTTGAAGGTCGCGCTCAACGACGCCGGCGGCTACCGCAACACGATGACGCTCGTGCTCACCGGCCTGGACATCGAGGCCAAGGCGGCGTTCGCCGAGGAGCTGCTGTTCGACGTCCTCGGCGGGCGGGAGCGGTTCGCCGAGGTCGACGTCCGGCTGCTGCGGTTCGACACCCCCGACGCCCCGTCCAACGAGCGGGCCACGGCGCACCTGCGGATCACCGTGAAGGACCCCGACCCGCGCACGGTCGGCCGCGCCTTCTCCAACGCCACGATGGAGCTGGCCCTGGGCGGGTATGCGGGCTTCCACACCACCACGCCGCCGAGCGCCGAGTCCGCCTACGGCGTCTACCGGCCGGCCGCCGTGCCGCGGGAGGCCGTTACGCACACCGTCGTCCTGCCCGGCGGGAAGCGGCGCGTTGTCGCGGACCCGCCGGTGGGGACGGCGGGCACCGGACCAGCCGCCGGGTCCTCCACCCCTCCGGGACCCGGCGGCCCCACCCGACGGGTGCCCCTCGGCACGGTCTGTGGGGCCCGGTCGGGCGACAAGGGCGGCGATGCGAACGTCGGCGTCTGGACCCGGAGCGACGAGGCCTACGCCTGGCTCCGGACGTTCCTCACGCCGGAGAAGGCCAGGGAGCTGCTCGGACCGGAGGCCGCGGAGCTGCCGATCGACGTGCACCCGCTGCCGAACCTGCGGGCGCTCAACGTCGTGGTGCACGGGATCCTCGGCGAGGGCGTGGCGTCCTCCACCCGGCCGGACCCGCAGGCCAAGGGTCTGGGGGAGTACCTGCGCAGCCGGGTCGTCGAGATCCCGGAGGCGTTGCTCGGGTAGGTCAGGGGCACGCCGGCACCGGATCGCCGGCGTGCCCGGGGACGGCGTCGGGCGCGGTGACCTCGAGGATCGTGCGGACCACGAGCGCGGGGTCGTCGTACATCGGCACGTGCCCCACGCCGGGCAGCCGGACGCGCTGTGCCGCCGGGAACAGGGTGCGGAAGCGCTCGGCGTAGCGCGGGGCGGGCAGCAGGCGGTCCCGCGCGGACCAGGCGATCCGCACCGGCACGTCCGGTGCGGGCACGGTGAAGTCGTAGTCGATCGCGGAGCGCAGCAGCGGGCGCAGGAAGCGGCAGCGGGCGTTGTCGCGCAGGAAGGCGGCGGCCTCGGCGGGCTGCAGCCGGTCGCCGTGCTCCACGCCGAGCCGCAGCAGCGCCTTCCGCGCGGGCGCGAGCCGCACGGCCCGGTCCAGGTGCCGCTCGGTGCGCCGGGCGAGGTCGTGCGCCGGCACCAGGAGCCGCCAGACCCGGTGGACCTCGTCGCTGTCCGGGAGCCAGCCGCCCGCGGGGGACAGCGCGACCACCGAGAGCGCGCGGCCACGGGCGGCCAGCTCGAGGGCCAGCCAGCCGCCGAGCGAGTTGCCCACCAGGTGCGCCTGCGCGATCCCGGCCGCGTCGAGCGCCGCCTCCACGCCGTCGACCAGCGCGGGGACGGTCGGGTGCACCCGCACCGGGAAGATCTCGCCGCCGACGTGGCCGCGCAGGGCGACCGTCCGGACGTCGTGCCGGGTCCGCAGGCCGGGCAGCACGCGGTCCCAGGCGTGCACGCTGCCGCCGAGCCCGTGCAGGCACACGAGGGGCTCGCGAACGGGCTCGCGGGCGTGCGGGTCGGCCATCCGGGCTCCTCCGTCGTGAGGTGAACGACAGGGGAATCGTCCGAGCGGCCGGGAATGTCACGCGCCGGGGGAAACCCCCGCCGTCCGGGCGGGCGGGACCACCCGGTCGAGCCATCCCAGCAGGTCGGCGACGACCTCGTCCCGGTTGGTCTCGTTGAACACCTCGTGCCGGGCGCCCGGCCAGATCCGGACGGTCACGTCCTTGACGCCGGCCGCCGCGAGCCGGTCCGCGAGCGGGTGCAGCAGCGCGAGTCCGCCGTTGACGGGGTCGGCGTCGCCGACCGTGATGAGGACCGGCAGGTCGGGCCGGATGCGCGCGACGCGGTCGGGGTCGGCGAGCACCCGGCCGCCGGCGAACATCGCCTTCGACCCCGGCACGTCGAGCCCGAAGCCGCACGCCGGGTCGGCGACGTACCTGTCGACCTCGGCCTCGTCCCGCGAGAGCCACTCGTAGCCGGTGCGCTGCTCGAAGGGCGCGTTGAAGCCGGAGAGGTCGATCGGGCCGTCGAGGTCGAGGTTCGGCTCCAGGAGGTCGATCACGGCGGTGCCCGAGAGCACCAGCCCGTCGATCTCACCACTGTGGTCGAGCACCCACTGCTGCGCGGCGAACGAGCCCATGCTGTGCCCGAGAAGGACGACCGGGCGGCCCGGGAAGGCGGCCCTGCCGGCGTCGAGCAGGATCCCGATGTCGTCGACCAGGCCGGTCCAGCCCGTGGTGCCGAGGACGCCGTGCCGCTCCGGGGTGCCGGCGGTGGCGCCGTGCCCGCGGTGGTCCTGGCCCTGCACCACGAAGCCGCGGCCGACCAGCGCCGCGGCCAGCCGGTCGTAGCGGCGCAGGTGCTCGCCCATTCCGTGGGTGAGCTGCACGATCCCGCGCGGGGTGCCGGCCGGCTCCCACCGGTAGGCGGTGACCTCCGTGCCGTCGCGGCCGGTGATCGTGAAGGTGGTCGGTGCTGGGGTCGGTGCTGGGGTCGGTGCTGGGGTCGGCTCGGTCACGGGACCTCCTCGTCGCGGTCGGGCGTGATCGTCGTCGGCGCCCGGGGAGGGGGTCAAGGGTCGATCGGGGGGTTCAGGAGGCGCCGCGGTTCCACGCCCCCAGCACGAGCAGGGTCTTCGTGCCGGTGACCGTGCCCGCGGTGCGCAGGGTGTCGATGACCTCCTGCAGGTGGGCGACGTCCCGGACCCGGACCCGGACCAGCGCGTCCGGGTCGCCGGCGATCGTGAAGATCGACTGCACCTCCGGCACCGTGCTCGCGGTGCCGACGATGTCGGCGACCCGGGTGGTGCCGGCGTACCGCAGCTCGGTGAAGGCCTCGACTCCCCAGCCGAGCCTCGCGTGGTCGATCTGTGCGGTGAAGCCGGTGATCACGCCGATCTCCTGCAGCCGGTCGACGCGGCGCTTCACCGCCGCCACCGACAGGCCGACGATCCCGGCCATGTCCGAGTAGGTGCGGCGGCCGTCCTCCTGCAGCAGGGCGAGCAGCCGGTGGTCGATGGGGTCGATGGAGTCGATCTCGGGCACGGGCGCTCCCCACGCAAAGAATTCCGGTCTGCCCGAGCCTAGCCGGATGTCCTTTGCGTCTTGGCGGTCGATTCTCGGGACTTACTTGCGTCGACCCCGATCACTCGGGTGTGCTCGGCGACACGTGCGCCGGGAACCGGCGCCCCGGGAGCGACGGGAGCCGAGCTTGAGCATCGACACCACCGTGACCCTCGACGACCGCTACGCCGCAGAGCGCGGACGCGTCCTCCTCACCGGCATCCAGGCACTGGTCCGGTTGACCCTGGAGCAGCGGCGCCTCGACACCGCCCGCGGGTTCGACACGCGGGTCTTCGTGTCCGGCTACCAGGGCTCGCCGCTCGGCGGCCTGGACTCGGAGCTGGTGCGGTCCCGGCGCTTCCTCGACCCCGCGGGCGTGGTGTTCCAGCCCGGCGTGAACGAGGAGCTGGCCGCCACCGCGGTCGCCGGCACGCAGCTGCTCGGCGAGGTCCCGGGCCGTCGGCACGAGGGCGTCGCCGGGTTCTGGTACGGCAAGAACCCCGGCCTGGACCGGGCCGCCGACGCCATCCGGCACGGCACCCTCGCCGGCACCGCCACGCTGGGCGGCGCGGTCGCGGTGATCGGCGACGACCCGAGGTCGAAGTCCTCGACGGTGCCCAGCTCGTGCGAGCCGATGGCGCAGAGCCTCGCGATGCCGCTGCTCGCGCCCGGCACCGTGCCCGAGATCGTCGAGCTGGGGCTGCACGCCGTGGCGCTGTCCCGGGCCACCGGGCTGTGGACCGGGCTCAAGATCGTCGCGGACATCGCCGACGCCTCGGCGACCGTCGACGTCGAGGGCCTGCGCCTCGGGATCCCGATGCCGCCCGCGCGGCCCCGCCCGCCGGTCGGCGCGCTCGTCGGCACGGCCGCCCTCGACGCCGAGCACGACATGCTCACCCGCCGCCTCGACCTGGCCCGCGCCTACGCCCGCGAGACCGGGCTCAACCGGGTCACCTTCACCGCGCGGCAGGCCCGGCTGGGAATCCTCGCGAGCGGCACCGGCTACGCCGTGGTGCTGCGGGCGCTCGAGGACCTCGGGCTCGACGAGGCCGCGCTCGACGACCTCGGCGTCCGGCTGATCCGCCTCGCCATGCCCTTCCCGGTCGACGCCGCCGAGCTCGTCGCGCACACGGCCGGGCTGGAGGAGGTCCTCGTCGTCGAGGACAAGGTGCCGTTCCTGGAGGGGCACCTCAAGGAGGCGCTGTACCGCGTACCGGACGCGCCCCTCGTGATCGGGCGGCGCGACGAGCGCGACCGCCCCCTCCTGACGGCGCGCGGCCAGCTCGGCGCCGAGGACGTGGCGCGCGCGATCGCCGCGCGGATCGGGCGTGACCGCCTGCCCCGGACCGCCGCGGTGCACCTGTCCGCGATCGAGCCGACGAAGCCGTCGCGGATCGGGCTGCCGCTCGCGGGAGCCTCACGGACCCCGTACTTCTGCTCGGGCTGCCCGCACAACACCTCGACCCGGACCGGCGACGACACGCTGGTCGGCGTGGGCATCGGCTGCCACGCCATGATCGCGATCAACGGCGAGGGCCGCGGCCACCGGATCGGCCTGACCCAGATGGGCGGCGAGGGCGCGCAGTGGCTCGGCCTCGCCCCGTTCACCGACGACCGGCACTTCGTGCAGAACCTCGGCGACGGCACCTTCCACCACTCCGGCTCGCTGGCCGTGCGCGCGGCCGTGGCCGGTGGCGCGACGATGACGTTCAAGCTGCTCTACAACGACGCCGTCGCGATGACCGGCGGGCAGCAGGCCGTCGGGCGGCTGTCGGTCCCGGAGATCACCACCCTGCTGGCCACCGAGGGCGTCCGGCGGATCGTGATCACCACGGACGACCCGGGCAAGTACCGCGGCGTCGCGCTCGACCCGATCGCGTCGGTGCGGCACCGCGACGACTTCGCCGCCGCCGAGTCCGAGCTCGCCGCCGTCGACGGCGTCACCGTGCTGATCCACGACGACCGGTGCGCGGCGGAGGAGCGCCGGCTGCGCAAGCGCGGGACGCTGCCCACCCCGGCGGAGAAGGTCGTCGTCAACGAGCGGGTGTGCGAGGGCTGCGGCGACTGCGGGGACAAGTCGACCTGCCTGTCGGTGCAGCCGGTGGAGACGGAGTTCGGCCGCAAGACCCGCATCCACCAGCCCTCGTGCAACTCGGACCTGTCGTGCCTGAAGGGCGACTGCCCGTCGTTCCTGCTGGTGGAGCCGGGTACGCGCCCACGGCGGGAGATCCCGCCGCTGCCCGTCGAGCTCGTCGAGCCCGAGCCTCGGTTCGACGGCAGCGAGACGCTGGTCCGCATGCCCGGCATCGGCGGGACCGGCGTGGTCACGGTGTCGCAGATCCTGCAGATGGCCGCGCACCTCGACGGCCGGTTCGCGGCGGGGCTGGAGCAGGTCGGGCTGGCGCAGAAGGGCGGCCCGGTCGTGTCCGACGTCCGGATCGCCAAGCAGCCGGTCCGCGGCTCGCTGCGCGCCTCGCGCGGCACCGCGGACGTGCTGATCGGCTTCGACCTGCTCGGCACGGCCGACGCGACCAACCTCGCCGTCGCGCGGCCGGGGCACACCGTGGCCGTGGTGAACAGCGCGATCGTGCCGACGGCGGCGATGGTGACCGGGCGCGTGGTGCTGCCGGGCTCGCCGGACGACGCGCTGGAGCGGATCGCCGCCGCGACCGGCGGGGAGAATGTGCACGTCGACGCGCAGGGCCTGGCCGAGGCGCTCTTCGCCGACCACATGCCCACGAACATGCTGCTGCTCGGCGCGGCCTACCAGCACGGCTGCCTGCCGGTGAGCGCCGAGGCGATCGAGCAGGCGATCCGGCTCAACGGGGCCGCGGTGGAGAAGACCCTGGCCGCGTTCCGGTGGGGGCGGGCCGCGGTGCTCGACCGCGACGCCGTCCTGGCCGCCGCACTCCCGCCGGTCCGGGCGACCGTCGAGGTCTCCGCCCGGTCGCGCGAGATCGCCGGGATGATCCCGGGGGGCCTCGACGAGGCCGTCGCCGTACGCGTCGAGGACCTCACCGGCTTCCAGGACGAGGCCCTCGCCGCCCGGTACGCCGAGGAGGTCCGCCGGGTCGCGGCGATCGCCGCGGAGAAGGCCGGCGCGCCCGGCGAGCGGGTCGCGGTGGCCTACGCCCGCGGGCTGCACAAGTTCCTGGCGTACAAGGACGAGTACGAGGTCGCGCGGCTGCACCTGGATCCGGTCGAGAAGGCGCGCCGGGAGGCCGAGTTCGGGCCCGACGCCGCCGTCTCGGTCCTGCTCCACCCGCCGGTGCTGCGGGCGCTGGGCATGAAGAACAAGATCCGGCTGTCCGGGCGCACGGCGGAGCTCGCCTTCCGCGGCCTGCGCGCGGCGAAGGGCCTGCGCGGCACCCCGCTCGACGTCTTCGGCCTGGCCGGCGTCCGGCGCACCGAGCGGGCGCTGGTCGGGGAGTACCAGGCCCTGGTGCGCTCGGCGCTGGAGTCGCTCACGCCGGAGACGGTCGACCGGGTCGTCGCGATCGCCGAGCTGGCCGACGAGGTCCGGGGCTACGAGGACATCAAGCTCGCCGCCGTCGTGCGGTTCCGGGCCAAGGCGGCGGATGCGCTGGCCGCCCTCTGATCCTGTGAGTGGCGATGGTCGCCATAGCGACTATCGCCACTCACAGGCGGGCGAGCAGGGCGTGCAGGTGCAGCGCGAGCCGGATCTCCAGCAGGCGGTCCGGGGCGCGCCAGCCCTCGCCGAGCAGCGCGGCGATCCGGTCGAGCCGCCGGTAGAGCGTGTTGGCGTGCACGTGCAGGGCCTCGCAGGTGCGGGCGTGGTGCTCGCCGTGGTCGAGGTAGGCCCGCAGGGTCGGGACGAGGTCGCGGCCGCGATCCCGGTCGTGCGCCAGCAGCGGGCCGAGGGTGGCCTCGACGAAGGCGCGCCCCTCGCCGCGGCCGGCCCGGCTGAACAGCGTGCGGTACACGCCCAGCTCGCCGGCCAGGGCCGGGCGCCCGGTGCGGCCGAGGGCGTGCAGCACCGCGGCGGCCTGGCGAGCCGAGCGCGGCGAGCAGTTCGATCTCCCGGGCGGTGAAACGCCGCGGCCGCCGGTCCGCCGCGCACAGCACGCCGATCGTGCCCGCCCCCGTGCGCAGCGGGACGCCGAGGATGCCGCCGAGGTGCTCGGACAGCGCGGCGGCGTCGACCTCCGGATGGTGCGGCAGCCCGCCGTCGACCAGGTAGTCCTCGGTCCCGATCGGCCGCCCGGTGCGCAGCCCTCCATGGAGCAGGAGGGCCCGGGCGTGGTCCCCTCGCACCCGGTGCCGGCCGGACACGGGCCGCCACCGGGAAGGACGTCGACGATGACCGACAGGACCGTGCGTACGAGCTGCTCGCCGACCACGCGCGCCAGAACTGGCGCGACGTCGTCGCCCGCACGACGATTCCCGGACCGGCCGGAGGAGTTCACCGCCGTGCCGCTCGAGTTCCTGGGGGAGCTGTGACGACCACCGAAACAGGAGTCCTGGCCGAGCTGGGGATCCCCGCACAGCGCGTCCTTCGCGACCCGGACGTCATGGCCTCCCTCGCGCACGACGAGGCCGAGTGGGCCCCGGTCGGGACCCCGCTCGCCGTGGTGCGGGCGACGACCCCGGAGGAGGTGCAGTCCGTCGTCGCGGCCTGCTACCGGCACCGGGTGCCGGTCGTCGCGCGCGGCGCCGGGACCGGGCTCTCCGGCGGGGCCAACGCGGTCGACGGGTGCATCGTGCTGGCCCTGGACCGGATGGACCGGGTGCTGGAGATCGACCCGCTGGAGCGGCTCGCCGTCGTCCAGCCGGGGGTGGTGAACGACGACCTCCGCGCGGCCGCCGCGAAGGAGGGGCTCTGGTACCCGCCGGACCCGGCGAGCGCGCCCTGGTCGACGATCGGCGGCAACGTCGCGACCAACGCGGGCGGGCTGTGCTGCGTGAAGTACGGCGTGACCCGCGACTACGTGCTCGGCCTGCAGGTCGTCACCGGCACCGGCGAGCTCGTGCGGCTGGGCCGGCGCACCGCCAAGGGCGTGGCCGGCTACGACCTCGCGGGCCTGGTCGTCGGCTCGGAGGGCACGCTCGGGATCGTCACCGAGGTGACCGTGCGGCTGCGGCCCCTGCCCCCGCCCGCGATCACCGTGGCGGGGTACTTCTCCTCGATCGTCGACGCCGGGCGGGCCGTGGCGGCGAGCGCGGCGGCCGGGCTCACCCCGGCCGCGCTCGAGCTCGTCGACAGGCACTGCCTGAAGGCCGTCGACGCCTGGAAGAACATGGGGCTCTCGGTCGAGGCCGACGTCGTGCTGCTGGCCAGGTTCGACGAGCCGGGCGCGGCCGGCGAGGCCGCGGCCGAGCGGATGGTCTCCTGCTTCGACGACTCCGGCGCGACCTTCGCGGTCCGGTCGACGGACGAGGCGGAGGCCGAGGCGCTGTTCGCCGCGCGGCGGCTCGCCTACCCCGCGCTGGAGCGGCTCGGCCCGGTGCTCACCGAGGACGTCTGCGTGCCGAAGGCGCAGGTCCCGGAGATGCTGGCGCGGATCGAGCGGACCGCGCAGCGGCACGACATCACCATCGCCAACATCGCGCACGCGGGCGACGGCAACCTGCACCCGCTGCTGATCACCGACCCCGGCGACGAGGCCGCCCGCCGGCGCGCCCAGCTCGCCTTCGACGACATCGTCGCCGACGCCCTGGCGCTCGGCGGCACCGTGACCGGGGAGCACGGCGTGGGCCTGCTCAAGAAGCAGGGCCTGGAGACCGAGCTGAGCCCGGTGGTGCTGGACATGCACCGCTCCGTCAAGCGCGCACTCGATCCCCGGGGCATCCTCAACCCCGGCAAGGTCGTCTGACCCGATCCCCCTTGGGAAGGAACCTCGCATGAGCTCCGACACCGTCGTCGGGACCGAGGACCGGCTGGTCCGTTCCGGCGTGCGCCGGGCCGGGCGCCGGCTCGTCCCCCTCCTGATCCTGCTGTACTTCGTGAACTACCTGGACCGCGTGAACATCGGGTTCGCCGGGCCGAACGGCATGAACGAGGAGCTGGGCCTCTCCGCGACGATGTTCGGCGTCGCGGCCGGGGTGTTCTTCATCGGCTACCTGCTGCTCGAGGTGCCCAGCAACCTGATGCTGCACCGCTTCGGCGCCCGCCGGTGGATCGCCCGCATCCTCGTGACCTGGGGGATCATCGCCACGCTCATGGCGTTCGCGCCCAACGCCACGGTCCTGATCGTGCTGCGCTTCCTGCTCGGCGTGGCCGAGGCGGGCTTCTTCCCCGGGATCATCCTGTACCTCACGTACTGGTTCCCGGCGGGGCAGCGGGCCCGGATGACGGCGTGGTTCATGACCGCGATCCCGATCTCCACCGCGCTCGGCGCCGTCGTGTCCTCGTTGATCATCGAGCACGGCGACGGTCTCTTCGGGCTCTCCGGCTGGCGGGTCATGTTCCTGCTGGAGGGGATCCCGGCGGTGCTGCTCGCCGTCGTCGTGTGGTTCTCCCTCACCGACCGCCCGTCGGCGGCGACGTGGATGCCGCAGGAGGAGAAGGACGCGCTGGAGCGCGCGCTCGCCGCAGAGGGCCGGGAGGTCTCCGAGGCCGGGCCGAAGTCCGTGCTCGGGGCGCTGAAGAGCCCGCGGGTGCTGGCGCTGTCCTGGGTGTACTTCGGCGTGGTCTACGGCCTCTACGCGCTCGGCTTCTTCCTGCCGACGATCATCAAGGGCTTCTCCGCGCAGTACGGCACCCACTTCACCACGGTGCAGCAGGGGCTGATCAACGCGATCCCGTACGTCGTCGGGCTGGTGGCGATGATCGTGTGGACCCGGCGCTCGACCAACCCGACGATCCGGGTGGCGGTGCCGGCGCTGGTCGGCGGCGTGGCGATCCCCGTGGCGCTCTACCTGTCGAACCCGTGGCTGGCGATGGTCGCCGTGACGATCTGCGCGTGCGGCGTGCTGGCGGCGCTGCCCGGCTTCTGGTCGCTGCCCACGGCGTACCTGACCGGCGCCGCGGCCGCGGCGGGGATCGGCCTGATCAACTCGCTGGGGAACCTGTCCGGGTTCGTGGCCCCGTACGTCACCGGGGCGCTGTCCGACGCCACCGGCAACAACAAGCTCGGGCTGTGGGTGGTCGGGATCTGCATGGTCTCCGCGGCCGTGGTGACCTGGCTGCTCCGCCGCACGCGGAGAGGCGCCGCGACGCCCACGAAGTGATCGTCCAGGAGTGAACTCTCAGGGGCGGCGCCGCCGGACCACGGCGCGCGCCGCCCCGACGATCCGCTCCAGGCCCTTCGCATGGGCGCCCTGCCAGTAGACCCGCCCGCACGAGCGGCACCGGGAGAACTCGGCGTAGGTGCGCCGGGTGCCGGCCTTCAGCCGGTCGGCCACCTCCTCGGCGGCGACGGGCGCGAGCTCCCCGTTGCACGCCGTGCACCGGGTCGACGGGGCGAGGGGCGGGGCGAAGCGGTCGAGCACGTCGGCGAGCTGGTCGTCCGGGCGGTCGCCGCGCACGTGCGCGCCGGCCCAGAGCGCGCGGCGCATCAGCAGGCCGCGGTCCTGGGTGAGCACGATCCGGCGCTGCGCGGCGCCGTCGCGGACCAGCTCCGCGTCGGCGGCGTCGTTGCGGTAGGCGGCGTCGATCCCGAGCACCCGCAGCCGGCGGGCCAGGGCCCCGAGCCCGACGTCGAGCAGGAAGCCGGTCGCGCCCGGCACCTCCTGCGGCCGGTCCACGGGCAGGATCGCGATCTCGACCCCCGGCACCGGGCGGTCCTGCGGTGCGGCCGGACGCCCGTCGAGCCGCAGCGCGCCGACCTCGGTGAGCGGGATCCCGAGGCTCTGCACCACGTGCCCGAGGGTGGCGTCGCCGTCCCACGGCACCGTCGCGCGGGCGCGGCGGCGCTCCCGCGGCAGGAACGGCCACAGCGCAGGGTCGGTGCGCACGTCCAGCGTCCCCCGCGTGCGCGGCTCCGGGCCGGGCATCCTCCGAACGCTACCGGCGACCGGGGGACCCGCACTGCGCCGTCCGGGGCAGTCCCCGCTCGCCGCGTGGCACGCGGGCTTCCCGAGACGGCACGATGCGGAGCGTGATGGACCGCCCGTACGTGATCGCCTCGGCGGCGGTGTCCCTCGACGGCTACATCGACGACGTCGCCGAGGCGCGGCTGATCCTGTCCGACGAGGAGGACCTCGACCGCGTCGACGAGGTGCGGGCCTGGGCCGACGCGGTGCTGGTCGGGGCCAACACCATCCGCGCCGACGATCCCCGGCTGCTCGTCCGCTCCGCCGAGCGGCGCCGGGCCCGGGTCGCGGAGGGCCGGCCCGAGTCGCCGGCCAAGGTCACGCTGACCCGGTGCGGCAAGGTGGACCCCGGGGCCCGCTTCTTCACCGCCGGCGACACCCGCCGGTTCGTCTACACGTGTGACGCGACGGTCGAGGAGGTGCGGTCGAAGCTCGGCGGCGTCGCGACCGTCGTCGGCGCGGGGGACCCGCTCGAGCTCCCGCGCATGCTCGCCGACCTGCGGGGACGCGGCGTCGAGCGGCTGATGGTCGAGGGCGGCGGGGCCGTCCACACCCTCTTCCTCGCGGCCGGCGCCGTCGACGAGCTGCACGTGGTCTACGCGCCCTTCTTCGTCGGGCAGCGCGACGCCCCGCGGTTCGTCAACCCCGCCGACTTCCCGCAGGGCCCCGCCTCCCGCATGCGGCTGGCGAGCTCGCGGCAGATCGGCGACCTGATGCTCTTGTGCTATCGCCCCCGGCACGATGACTGAGCGCGCGCTCTTCCTCGACGCACCGGGGCAGGTCTCCCTGCACGAGGTCGAGGTGCCGCGCCCCGGGCCGGACGAGGTGCTGGTCCGCACCCTGCACTCCGGTGTCAGCCGCGGCACCGAGGCCCTGGTGTTCCGCGGCGGGGTGCCGGAGAGCCAGCGCGCGGTGATGCGGGCGCCGTTCCAGGAGGGCGACTTCCCGGCGCCGGTGAAGTACGGGTACCTCAACGTCGGGGTGGTCGAGGAGGGCCCCGCCGGGCTGACCGGGCGCGCGGTGTTCTGCCTGTACCCGCACCAGACCCGGTACGTCGTGCCCGCGTCCGCCGTGACCCCGGTGCCGGACGGGACGCCGCCGGAGCGCGCGGTGCTCGGCGGCACCGTGGAGACCGCGGTCAACGCGCTGTGGGACGCCGCACCGCTGATCGGCGACCGGATCGCCGTCGTCGGGGGCGGGATGGTGGGCTGCTGCGTCGCCGCGCTGCTCGCGGGGATCCCGGGCGTCCGGGTCCAGCTCGTCGACCCGCTGCCGGCCCGCGCCGCGGCCGCCGACGCGCTCGGCGTCGTGTGGGTCCCGCCGGAGGAGGCGGCCGACGGCTGCGATCTCGTGGTGCACACCAGCGCCACCGAGGCGGGGCTCGCCCGGTCCCTGGAGCTGCTCGGACCGGAGGGCGAGGTCGTCGAGATGTCCTGGTACGGCGACCGCCCCGTGCGGGTGCCGCTGGGTGAGGCCTTCCACCCCGGCCGGCTGACCATTCGCAGCAGCCAGGTCGGCATGGTGTCCGCCGCCCGGCGCGCCCGCCGGAGCTTCGGCGACCGGATCGCCCTCGCGCTGCGCCTGCTGGCCGATCCGCGGTACGACGCCCTCGTCACGAGCGAGGGGTCGTTCTCCGGGCTGCCCGCGGACCTGCCGCGGATTCTCGGCGAGGGCGGTGAACCGTCCGGGCTCCTCCACCGTGTCACCTACTGACACCGCGAGGAGGAGCAGTTGTTCGGGATCACCGTTCGCGACCACATGATGGTCGCCCACAGCTTCCGCGGCGAGGTCTTCGGACCGGCGCAGCGGCTGCACGGCGCCACGTTCGTGGTCGACGCGACCTTCCGGCGCGCCGAGCTCGACGCCGACGACCTCGTCGTCGACATCGGGCTGGCCACCACGGCCCTGCAGGCGGTGCTCGGCGAGCTCACCTACCGCAACCTCGACGACGACCCCGCCTTCGCCGGCCGCAACACCTCCACGGAGTTCCTGGCGAAGGTCGTCGCCGACCGGCTGGCCGAGCGGGTGGCCGCGGGCGAGCTGGGGGCGGGCGCCCGGGGTCTCGAGGGCATCGCGGTGACGCTGCACGAGTCCCACGTGGCGTGGGCGACCTACGAGCGGCCCCTTCCGTGACGGTGGCCGCGCCGGTGGTGGCGGCGGTGCTGCCCGCCGACGTCGACGACCCTTCGCGGCCCAGCGGCGGCAACGTGTACGACCGCCGCGTCCTGGCCCGGCTCGCGGGGGTGCACGAGATCGCGGCGGGCGGTGCGTGGCCGCACCCGTCGCCGGCCGACCGGGCGGCGCTCGCGGGTTCTCTGGGAGCCCTCCCCGACGGGGCCGTGGTGCTCCTCGACGGGCTGGTCGCCTGCGGGGTCCCCGAGGTCGTGGTGCCGGAGGCGGCGCGGTTGCGGCTGGTGGTGCTGGTGCACCTCCCGCTCGCCGACGAGGCCGGCGCCGATCCCGCCCTCGCCGAGCGGGAGCGGGCGGTGCTGGGCGCCGCGGCCGCGGTCGTCGCGACGAGTGCGTGGTCGGCCGGGCGGCTCGCCGTGCTGCACGGCCTGCGCGACGTCCCGGTGGTCACGCCCGGCGCGGAGCCCGCGCCCCTCGCCGCGGGCTCGGACGGCACGAGCCTGCTGTGCGTGGGCTCGGTGACGCCGACGAAGGGCCAGGACCTGCTGGTCGGCGCGCTGGCCGAGATCGCCTCGCGGCCGTGGCGCTGCCGGCTGGTGGGCCCGCTCGGCCGGGCGCCGGCGCACGTCGAGCTGGTCCGGGGCTCGCTGGAGGGGTACGGCCTCGCCGGCCGTGTCCTGCTCGAGGGCCCGCTCACCGGCGCGGCCCTCGGCGAGGCCTACGCCGCCGCCGACCTGCTCGTCCTGCCCTCGCGCGCCGAGGCCTTCGGGATGGTGGTGCTGGAGGCGCTGGCGCGGGGGATCCCGGTGCTCGCCACGGACGTCGGCGGGGTGCGGGAGGCCCTCGGCACGACGGCGTCCGGCGAGCTGCCCGGTCTGCTCGTCGCCCCCGACGCGCAGTCCCTCGCGGCCGGCCTGGCCGAGTGGCTCGACGACCCGGCCCTGCGCGCCCGCCTCCGCGAGGCAGCCCACGAGCGCCGGGGGACGGTCCCTGGCTGGGACGTCCCCTCCGCCGCCCTCGCCGCGATCCTCGAGGGGGTGCGGTCGTGAGCGCCCCCGTGATGCCCGCCCCGGCACCGCAGTACGGATCCACAACGCCGACTGGTCCTGCTGCTGAGTCGCAGTATGGATCCACAACGTGCTCGGACCCTGCTGCTGAGTCGCAGTATGGATCCAGAACGCTCGCGGGGCCTGGTGCTGGAGCGCGTCATGGATCCATCACGCGTTGCGTGGGCGCCGCGTGGCGCGCGATGCGACCGGTGCTGGGGTCGTCGCGGGTCCGGACGGCCGCGGCGATGGCGCTGCTCGCCGCGGTGGTCTGGCGGCTGGGCGCGGGTCCGGTGCTCGACGGGCTGCGCGCGCTCGACCTCTCCGCGGTCGTCGCGGCCCTCGTGATCGGCGCCGGGACCACGCTCTGCGGCGCCGCCCGCTGGGTCCTGGTCGCCCGGCGCCTCGGGATGCCGCTGCGCCTGGGCCCGGCCGTGGCGCACTGCTATCGGGCGCTGTTTCTCAACTCGGTGCTGCCGGCGGGGATCCTCGGCGACGTCGGCCGGGCGGTCGAGCACGGGCGCGCGGTCGGCGACGTCGGCCGCGGCGCCCGGGCCGTGATGCTGGAGAAGGTCGCGGGACAGATCGCGCTGGTGGTGGTCGGGACGGTCGTGCTGGTCGCGGAGCCCGCCGTCCTCACCGCGCTGTCCCTGCCGGCGCAGGTGTGGGGCCCGGCGCTCGGTGTGCTCGGTGCGGCCGCCGTCGTCGCGCTGCGCGTCCGCCGGGTCCGGAGCGGCCTGGGAACCCTGCTCGCCGACGCCCGCCGCGGCCTCCTGGCCCGTGACGCCTGGCCCGGCGTCGCTCTGCTCTCCCTGGCCGCGCTCGCCGGGTACCTCGGGCTGTTCCTGGTCGCGGCCCGCACCGTCGGCGCGACCGCCCCCACCGCGCAGTTGCTCCCGCTCCTGGTGCTGGCCCTGTTCGTGATGGGCCTGCCGGTCAACGTGGGCGGGTTCGGCCCGCGCGAGGCGGTGGCCGCCGTCGCGTTCGGCGCGGTCGGCCTCGGCGCCGCCCAGGGACTCTCCGCCGCCGTCGCCTACGGCGTCCTGACGGTGGTGAGCACCCTCCCCGGCGGCCTGGTCCTCCTCGCCGGCCTCCTCCGCCGCGCCCGTCCGGCCCGCCGGCTCACCACCGCCACGGCTGCGGCCCCAGCCCCAGCCCCGGCCTGATCGCCGGTTGCGGGCGCTGACGGTCTTCCCCGCCGCCGTCAGTGCACGCAGCCGACGATCACGGCGGCAGCGCGGCCACCTGATCATCGGCTGTGTGCGGTCACGGCTCGGCCGGCAGCCCTCGGCGCACGCAACCGGCGATCGCCCGGACCTGAGAACGACGAGACCCCGGTCACGCGGACCGGGGTCGTGATCGGGGAGTTGTGCTCTGTGTCCGAGGGGGGACTTGAACCCCCACCCCCTACTCGGGGACTAGCACCTCAAGCTAGCGCGTCTGCCATTCCGCCACTCGGACTTGCACCGCCCGGGCCCTGCCCGGTGCGACCGTTGAAGCATAGCGGAGGCCATCCGGGCCCCGCGCAGGGGCATGGGTGTGGGGCCGGGGTGGTAGGAACATGGTCATGACCGGCCCGCTCAGCGCGGTGGACGAGGTGGTCGAGCTCTGCTCGGACCTCATCCGCATCGACACGTCCAACACCGGCAACCCGGAGACCGTCGTCGGGGAGAAGGAGGCGGCGGAGTACGTCGCCGGGAAGCTCCTCGAGGTCGGCTACGAGGTGGAGGTGCTCGACTCCGGGGCCCCCGGGCGGAGCAACGTGTTCTGTCGGCTCGAGGGGGCGGACCCGGAGCGGGGCGCGTTGCTGGTGCACGGCCACCTGGACGTCGTGCCGGCCGAGCCGAGCGAGTGGTCGGTGCACCCCTTCTCCGGCGCGGTGCAGGACGGCTACGTCTGGGGCCGCGGCGCCGTCGACATGAAGGACATGGTCGCGATGACCATCGCCGTCGCGCGGCAGTTCAAGCGGGAGGGCTACGTCCCGCCGCGGGACATCGTGTTCGCCTTCGTGGCGGACGAGGAGGCCGGCGGCTCGTACGGGTGCCAGTGGCTGGTGGAGCACCGGCCGGACCTGTTCGAGGGTGTCACCGAGGCGGTCGGCGAGGTGGGCGGGTTCTCGCTCACCCTGGGCCAGGACCGCCGCGTCTACCTGATCGAGTCGGCCGAGAAGGGCATGGCCTGGATGCGCCTGCGCGCCAAGGGCAGGCCCGGCCACGGCTCCTTCCTGCACGACGAGAACGCCGTGACCGTCCTGTCCGAGGCCGTCGCCCGGCTGGGCAACCACCGCTTCCCGCTGGTGATGACGGACACGGTGCGGGCCTTCGCCGACAGCATCCGCGAGCTCACCGGCATGGAGTTCCCCGACGAGGACATCGAGGGCGCCTTCGCCAAGCTCGGCCCGGTCGCGCGCATGGTCGGCGCCACGGTCCGCGACACGGCGAACCCGACCATGCTCAACGCCGGCTACAAGGCCAACGTGATCCCGTCGACGGCCGAGGCCGTGGTCGACTGCCGGGTGCTGCCCGGCCGTCGGGACGCCTTCCTCCGCGAGGTCGACGGGCTGCTCGGCCCGGACGTCGAGCGCGAGTGGATCCAGGACCTCCCGGCCCTGGAGACCGAGTTCGAGGGCCCGCTGGTCGAAGCCATGGCCGCGGCCCTGCGCACCGAGGACCCCGAGGCCAGGACCGTCCCGTACATGCTCTCCGGCGGCACGGACGCGAAGTCGTTCGTCCAGCTGGGCATCCGCTGCTTCGGGTTCGCCCCGCTGCGGCTGCCCCCGGACCTGGACTTCGCGTCCCTCTTCCACGGCATCGACGAGCGCGTGCCGGTCGACGCGCTGGAGTTCGGCGCCAAGGTCCTCGATCGCTTCCTGAGGAACTGCTGATGGATCTCACGGACAAGGTCGCGCTGGTCACCGGCGGCGCCTCCGGCATCGGCGCGGCGGCCGCGCGGCGGTTGGCCGCGGCGGGCGCGCACGTGGTCGTCGCCGACCGCGACGGGGACGCCGCCGAGCTGGTCGCGGGGGAGATCGGGGGCACGGCCCGCATCGCGGACGTCACCGACCCCGAGGCCGTCGCCGCGCTGGTCGCGGCCGCGGAGGAGGTCCAGGGGCACCTCGACGTGGTGCTGCTCAACGCCGGCATCACGTCGGGGCAGTCCGGGATCGCGGATCTCGACCTCGCCGGCTACCGGGCGATCATGGGCGTCAATTTCGACCACGTGGTCTTCGGGCTGGCGGCCGCGGTGCCGGCGCTGCGCCGGGCCGGGGGCGGCCGCATCGTGGCCACGGCCTCGCTCGCTGGCCTGGTCCCGATGCCCGGCGACGCGCTCTACACGGCGTCCAAGCACGCCGTCGTCGGGTACGTCCGGTCGGCGGCCCCGGTGCTGGCGCCGGAGGGGATCGTCGTCAACGCCGTGTGTCCCGGCTTCGCCGACACCCCGCTGATCGCCCGCGCCAGGGCGCAGTTCGGCGACTTCCCGCTGCTCACGGCCGAGGACGTGGCCGCAGCGGTCGAGGCGATCCTCGAGCGCGGCGAGCCGGGGGAGTGCTGGTTCGTGCAGCCGGGGCGCGAGCCCGCGCCCTACGGATTCCGCGGCGTGCCGGGACCCAAGGGGGCCGGCGCGCCGCCGCCGGTGGACTGGGAGACCGGGCCTCAGTAGGAGAGTTCCGGGAGCATCTGCCCGGTGCGCCGGCGGCGCAGCCACACCTTGCGCACCCCGCCCGGGTAGAGCCGCACCCGTGACAGCTCCCACCCGGCGTACTCGGCCTGGATCGCGAGGCGCACCGCGGCGGTCAGCCGGGGCACGTCGCCGTCGATCCGGAGGGGGCGGTACTCCCAGTCCCCCTCCACGTGGGGTTTCCCGTCGGCGTCGACCGCCTCCACCGCACCGGTACCTGCCACCGGTCACCTCCTGCCGTGCTCGCGACCCCCGGTGAACCGGGGGTTACGCGTCCACCATACGAGGGTGTCGCGCGCCGGTGCCAGGGTTCGGCGCGAGCTTCGCGAACCGGTCAGGGCCCGGCGCTGACGTCGTCGAGCGCGGCCCGGA
Source organism: Pseudonocardia sp. NPDC049154 (assembly GCF_040648315.1). Taxonomy (NCBI): domain Bacteria; kingdom Bacillati; phylum Actinomycetota; class Actinomycetes; order Pseudonocardiales; family Pseudonocardiaceae; genus Pseudonocardia; species Pseudonocardia sp. NPDC049154. The sequence goes on along the minus strand of NZ_JBEZDN010000053.1, from coordinate 12,490 downwards.
TCTCCGGTGGCAGGGACACCGACTCGGTGGCCAGCGAGGCGGAGAGCTGGGCGGCGTCGCGGGCCCCGACGACGGCCGCGGCCACCCCGGGCCGGTCCCGGACCCAGGCCAGCGCGACGGCCAGCGGCGACGTCCCGAGCCCGTCCGCGGCGGTGAGCACGGACTGGACGATCCGGGCGCTGCGCTCGTTGCGCCGCGCCTCGACGTAGGCCGCGAGGACGGGCGAGGTCGCGCGGGAGTCCGCCGGCGTGCCGTCGGTGTACTTGCCGGTGAGCACGCCGCGCCCGAGCGGGGCCCAGGCGAGCAGCCCCAGGCCGTGGTGCCGCGCCGCGGGCAGCAGCTCGGCTTCGGGGCCGCGGTGCAGCAGCGAGTACTCCGCCTGCGCCGAGACGGGGAGCACGACGTTGCCGAGGGAGCGCGCCCGCTCCGCGACGGTGGCGAGCTGCCAGCCCGCGGGGGCGACCAGCCCGGCGTAGCGGACCTTCCCGCTCAGCACCGCGACCTGGATCGCCGAGAGGGTCTCCTCGAGCGGGACCTGCGGGTCCCAGCCGGGCAGCTGCCACAGGTCGAGCCGGTCGGTGCGCAGCCGGCGCAGGGTGGCGTCGAGGCCGTGCAGCAGGGCGCCGCGCGCGGCCTGCCGCCCCAGGGCACCGTCCGGCGGCCCGCCGCGGGCGGCGATCACCAGGTCGTCCCGGTCGACGAGGCCCGCCTCGAGATGGACGCCGAGGACCTCCTGTGCGGTGCCGTCGCCGTAGACGTCGGCCGTCTCGACGAGTGTCCCGCCGCCCTCGACGAAGGCGAGGAGCTGCTCGCCCGCGCCGTCGGTGTCCGTGTCCTCGCCCCAGGTCATGGTGCCCAGACCGATCCGGGACACCTGCAGCCCCGACCCCCCGACCCTCCTGCGCAGCACTTCACGAGCCTGCCATCCGGGGGTGGGTCCGCGGCGGCCGACCCCGCCCTCGCTACGGTGACGCCCCGTGACCGCCATCCGGGACGACATCCGATGAGCTGGCTCGAGGTCGTGGTGCTCGGCCTGGTCCAGGGCCTGACCGAGTTCCTCCCGATCTCCTCGTCGGGGCACCTGCGGATCGTGTCCGGGCTGTTCTTCGGCCACGACCCGGGCGCCGCCTTCACGGCCGTGACCCAGATCGGCACCGAGCTCGCGGTGATCATCTACTTCGCCAAGGACATCGGGAACCTGGTGGCGACGTGGTTCCGCGGGCTGCGCGACCCCGAGGTCCGCGCGACCCAGGAGTACCGCATGGCCTGGATGGTCATCATCGGGACGATCCCGATCGGCGTGCTCGGCGTGCTGTTCAAGGACCAGATCGAGACGGTCGCCCGCAACCTCTGGCTGATCGCGACCACGCTCGTCGTCTTCGGCATCCTGCTGGGCCTCGCCGAGCGCTACGGCCGGCAGGAGCGCCCGCTGGAGAAGCTGACCATGCGGGACGGGATCATCCTCGGCTTCGCGCAGGCCATGGCGCTGGTCCCGGGGGTGTCCCGGTCGGGCGGCACGATCACCGTCGGCCTGTTCCTCGGCCTCGAGCGGGCCGCCGCCGTGCGGTTCTCGTTCCTGCTCGCCATCCCCGCGGTGTTCGCGTCGGGCCTGTTCACGCTGCCGGACGTCTTCGCGGGCGACGGGCCCTCGCCCGCCCAGATGATCGTGGCCGTGGTCATCGCCGGGGTGGTCGGCTACGCCGTGATCGCGTGGCTGCTGAGGTTCGTCGAGAAGAACACCGTCTACGTGTTCGTCGCCTACCGGATCGCGCTCGGCGTGGCGCTGATGGCGGCGCTCGCCATCGGCGCCGTCTCCGCCACCTAGGACCCGGCACGTAGTCTCGATCGTCGTGACCACCCTGATCCTGCTCCGGCACGGCCGGTCGACGTCCAACACCGCGGGCGTGCTCGCCGGCCGGACGCCGGGCGTCGAGCTGGACGACAAGGGCCGCGAGCAGGCGGCGGCAGTGGTCGACCGGCTCGCGCCGCTGCCGATCGCCGAGATCGTCACCTCGCCGATGCTCCGGTGCCGGCAGACCGTGACCCCGCTGGCCGAGGCCCGCGGCCTGGCCCCGGTCGTCGAGGAGGACCTCTCCGAGGTCGACTACGGCGACTGGACCGGCGGGAAGCTGTCCGAGCTGGCCAAGGAGGACCTCTGGAAGGTCGTCCAGGCGCACCCGTCCGCGGCGGTGTTCCCCGGCGGCGAGGGACTCGCCGGGATGCAGGCCCGCGCGGTTGCCGCGGTGCGGCACCACGAGCGGCGGATCGCGGCCGCGCACGGGCCCCACGCGATCTGGGTCGCCTGCAGCCACGGGGACGTGATCAAGTCGGTGCTGGCCGATGCGCTGGCCAGCCACCTCGACAACTTCCAGCGGATCGTGGTCGACACCTGCTCGATGTCGGTCGTGATCTACACGACGACCCGGCCGTTCGTCGCGCGGGTCAACGACGTCGGCGGCGACGTCGCCTCGCTGGTCCCGCCGCCGCCGAAGGAGGGCGAGGAGGGGCAGGGCGACGGCACCCCCGAACCGGCCGCCGAACCCTCGTCCGACGCCGTGGTCGGTGGCTCCACAGGGGCCTGACGGGCTGGTCGGCCACACCGGGGTGCCACGCCCGCGGGGTTGGCCTACTCTGGGTTTCGCCATGTCACGCGTCATCCACGTCTTCCGCCAGCCCGAGCGCTTCGTCGCGGGCACCGTCGGCGAACCCGGCGACCGGGCCTTCTACCTGCAGGCCATCGAGGACGCGCGCACGATCAGCGTGCTGCTGGAGAAGCAGCAGGTCTCGGTGCTCGCGGAGCGGATCGAGGCGCTGCTCGCCGAGATCGCGCGGCGGTTCGGCAGCGAGGTCGACACCGGGCAGGAGGTCGAGTCCTCGGACAACGACCCGCTGGCCGTGCCGCTCGAGGAGGAGTTCCGGGTCGGCACGATGGGCCTGGGCTGGGACGCGGACTCGAGGTCCATCGTGGTCGAGCTGCTCGCGGTGACCGAGGAGGAGGTCGACGAGTCCGTCGTCCTCGACGACACCGAGGAGGGCCCCGACGCGCTGCGCGTGTTCCTCTCCCCGCTGCAGGCCCGCGAGTTCGCCGACCGGGCCGAGAAGGTCGTGTCCGCCGGGCGCGCCCCGTGCCCGCTGTGCGCGGAGCCGCTGGACCCGCAGGGCCACGTCTGCGTGCGGCTCAACGGCTACCACCAGCGCTCCCCGATGGGGGACGTCTCCGGCGCGGGCGAGTAAGCGCGCTTGACCGGTTCCGACCTGCGCGATCCCGCGGTGCCCGACGTCCTGCGCAGGGGACGAATCGAGGTCACCGGGCGGATGGTCGACGCCTCCAACGCCACCCTGTTCGGCACCGTCTCGGCGGACGGCTGCACTCTGCAATGCGTCTACAAGCCGGTGCGCGGCGAGCGCCCGCTGTGGGACTTCCCCGACGGCACACTGGCCGGCCGCGAGGTCGCCAGCTACCTGATCTCCGAGGCCGCGGGCTGGCACCTGGTACCGCCGACGGTGCTGCGCGAGGGCCCGTTCGGCCCGGGCATGGTGCAGGCCTGGGTGGAGACGGAGACCACCGAGGACCTCGTCGACATCTGCTCGCCCAAGGAGGTCAAGGCGGGCTGGCGCGGGGTGCTGCGCGCCCGGGGTGACGACGGCTCGCCGGCGGTGCTGGTCCACGCGGACGACCCGCGGCTGCGGGCCATGGCGGTGTTCGACGTCGTGGTCAACAACGCCGACCGCAAGGGCGGGCACGTGCTCGCCGGCGACGACGGCCGGGTCTACGGCGTCGACCACGGGCTCACGATGCACGTCGAGGACAAGCTCCGGACGGTGCTCTGGGGCTGGGTCGGCGAGGAGCTCGACGACGCGGAGATCGAGGCGCTGTCCAAGCTGCGCGCCGAGCTCGCCGGGAACCTGGGCGAGGAGCTGGGCCCGCACGTCACGCTGTCCGAGATCCGGGCGCTCACCGACCGGGTCGACCTCCTGCTGGCCGTACCGCTGTTCCCCGAGCCCTCGGGCTACGGCCCCGCCATCCCCTGGCCCGCGTTCTAGGCTCTCCGGCCATGAGCACCACCATGCCGGCGGCGTTCGTCGGGCACGGCAGCCCCATGAACGCGCTGGAGCGCAACCGCTGGACCGAGTCCTGGCGCGCCCTCGGTGAGGCGCTGTCCCGGCCGCGCGCGGTGCTCGTGATCTCCGCGCACTGGTACATCAATGCCACCGCCGTGACCGCGATGCCGCGTCCGCGCACGATCCACGACTTCTTCGGCTTCCCGCAGGACCTGTTCGCCGTCGACTACCCGGCGGCGGGCGCGCCGGAGCTCGCCGAGGAGGTCGCGGAGATCGTGAAGCCGACGTGGGTGGGGGCGGACGTCGACAGCTGGGGCCTCGACCACGGCACCTGGTCGGTCCTCGCGCACGTCTTCCCCGAGGCGGACGTGCCCGTCGTCCAGCTGTCGATCGACGCGACGAAGCCGCTGGAGTACCACCTGGACCTCGGCGCCCGGCTGGCCCCGCTCCGCGAGCGCGGGGTGCTGGTGCTGGGCAGCGGCAACGTCGTGCACAACCTCGCCGGCATGGACGCCCGCCGGCCGGAGTCCGGCTTCGACTGGGCGCAGCGGTTCGACGACGCCGCCCGGGTAGTGCTCACCGGCGAGCCCGAGGAGGTGCTGCGGCTGCGCGAGGCCGGCGACTGGGCCGCGGCCGTGCCGACGCCGGACCACCTCGTCCCGGTCCTCTACCTCGCCGGGCTGGGCGCGGCCGCCGGGCACGGCGCCGACGTGCTGGTCGACGGCTACACCTACGGCTCGCTGTCGATGACCTCGTACACGCTCGACCTCGACGCGGTGCCCCAGGCAGCGGGGGAGGAGCACGCCGCGCCGCTGCCGCCGGGCGTGCCGCCCGGGTCCACGAACATCTAGGCCTGGCCGCGCCCGTACCCGTCCAGCCAGGTCCGGTCGAACCACGGCGGGAGCGGGGGCGTGGCGTCGAGGGTCAGCGCGCGGTCGCGGAAGCGGACCGTGCGCGTGCCGTCGGCCCGCGCCGTCACCCGGATCGGTTCGAGGTTCTCCGGCTCGCCCGCCTCGTCGTCGCCGAAGCAGGTCACCGCGAACGCGCGCATCGGCGCCGAATGGGTGGCGACGACGGCGACCTCGCCCGCCGGGAGCGCCAGCGCGTCGATCCCGCGCCAGACCCGGTGCGCCGCGACCTGGGGCGGCTCGAAGTACAGGCCGGGTGTGCGGATCCAGTGCGTGATCGGCCCGCCCGCCGCGGCGACCTCGCGGAAGTCCGAGTCGAAACGGGCGTACTCCTGGGCCCAGTGCGGCAGCTCTCCCCGCAGGTCCAGGCGCTCGCGGACGGCCACGGAGGTGTCGACCACCCGTCCGTGCAGGAAGAAGCGCAGGTTGTCGAAGGCGGGGTCGGGATAGGGCTCGCCGGCCGCGATCCCGGCGTCGACCAGGATCTCGTGCACGAGCGCGGCCGTGGCGGTCGCCCGCGCGGTGCGGGCGCGCGGCATCAGAACCCGGACGCCCGCCGGGAGCTCGGCGGCCAGCGCCTTCCCTCGCGCCCGGGCCTGCTCCTCGCCCCGGGCGGTGAGCCCGTGGTCGCCGTCGTAGCCGTGGGTCTCCCCGTGCCGGAGCAGGACGACGTCGTACCCGGTCACGGGCCACCTCCCTGTGTGCGCCTGGGGCCACCGTAGATCGCCGACCCCGCCGGCCGGGACCGGCCGTTGCCGCCTCGGGAACGCCTACGCAGGGTTGCTTACGCAGTTCCGCGTATGGCAACGCGACCCGCCGATCGCCACGCTGGGTGACGAGGAGGTGGGGTCGGGTGGATCCGGGGACGGGCGTGCGCCGCGCGCTGCCGTACGCGCCGGGGGAGTGGGCGCGGCTGATCTCGTCCGCGGTCATGGGCCTCGCAACCGTCGCCGGGTCGACGCAGGTGAGCTCGCTGGCCTCGGGGCTCGTGCTGGAGTGCGGCCGCCGCCTCGTCACCGCCCTCGACGCCGCCTGCCGGCCCGCCCGCCGGGGCGAGCAGCACCTGAGCCCGCACCTCGTGTACGTGACGGTCGACCCCGGCGACGTCGTGGTGCTCGGCGCGGCCGCGCGGGAGCTGGGGCTCCGGTTGCTGCCGCACGTGCCCGCACCGGGCGATCCGGGCGGAGCGTCGCCCGTGCTCGACCCGCCGGCCACGGACGCCCCCGCGGCGCTGTCCGTGCTGGTCCCGGACATGACCCTGGTCCACGTGCTGCTCGACACCGACCACGGCAGCGACACCGACGTGCTGCGCCGCTGCGGCGCCGACGGAACCGTGTTCGAGGCGCCGCCGCCCGAGGCGATCGCCGCGCACCACCGCGTCGCCGCCCGCGTGCTCACGCTCTGGCGCGCCGGCCTCCCCGGGTAGCGGATCACACCTCCTCGCGACGATCGCGGGTCGCCCCCGCACCGCCCCGAGGGGCAGGATGGGCCCCCGGGAGCGGGTGGCGCGAGCGCGCGGCCGCCCGCCGGCGGAACTCACGAGCAGCGACGAGCGACACCACACCGAGGGAGCGAGCGCATGGCGGAGAAGAGCCGGATCGGCGTCACCGGGCTGGCGGTGATGGGCGCGAACCTGGCCCGGAACATCGCGAGCCGCGGCGTCCCGGTCGCCGTGCACAACCGCACCACGGCGAAGACCGAGCAGTTCATGGCCGAGCACGGGGGCGAGGGCGACTTCACCGCCACCGAGTCCGTCGAGGACTTCGTGAACGCGCTCGAGCGGCCGCGGCGGATCATCGTGATGGTGAAGGCGGGCAAGCCCGTCGACGCCGTCATCGAGGAGCTCACCCCGCTCCTCGACCAGGGCGACATCGTCATCGACGCCGGCAACTCGCACTTCCCGGACACCGTGCGCCGCACCGCCGAGTGCGAGGCGAACGGCATCCGGTTCATGGGCGTCGGTGTGTCCGGCGGCGAGGAGGGCGCGCTGCTCGGGCCGAGCATCATGCCCGGCGGCGACCCGGAGGCCTACGCCGAGGTCGAGGAGATCTTCACCGCCATCTCGGCCAAGGTCGACGACACCCCGTGCTGCGTGCACGTCGGCCCCGGCGGCGCCGGGCACTACGTCAAGATGGTGCACAACGGCATCGAGTACGCCGACATCCAGCTCATCGCCGAGGCGTACGACCTGCTCACCCACGTCGCCGGTCTCGACGCCCCGGCGATCGGGAAGATCTTCGAGGAGTGGAACAGCGGCGACCTCGAGTCCTTCCTCATCGAGATCACCGGGAAGGTCCTCGCCAAGACGGACGAGAAGACCGGCCGGCCGCTCGTCGACGTCATCGTGGACCAGGCCGAGCAGAAGGGCACCGGCCGCTGGACCTCGCAGGACGCGCTGGACCTCGGCGTCCCGCTGACCGGCATCACGGAGGCGGTGTTCGCCCGGACCCTGTCCGCGCTGCGGGACGAGCGCAGGGCGGCGTCGACCACGCTGGCGGGCCCGTCGCCCGCGCAGAAGGCGGACGACCAGCTGGTCGACGACATCCGGCAGGCCCTCTACGCGTCCAAGGTCGTGGCGTACGCGCAGGGCTTCGCCCAGATGCGCGCGGCGTCGATCGAGAACGACTGGGACCTCAAGCTCGGCGACATGGCCACGATCTGGCGCGGCGGCTGCATCATCCGCGCGCAGTTCCTCAACCGGATCCGCGACGCCTACGCCGAGCACCCGGACCTCGACAACCTGCTGATGGTCCCGTACTTCACCGAGGCCGTGGCCGACGCGCAGGACGCGTGGCGGCGGGTCGTGACCGTCGCGACGGAGCAGGGCGTGGCGATCCCGGCCTTCTCGAGCTCGCTGTCGTACTACGACGGCTACCGCCGCGAGCGCGGCCCGGCCAACCTCATCCAGGGCCTGCGGGACTACTTCGGCGCCCACACCTACCGGCGCATCGACGCCGAGGGCTCCTTCCACACCCGCTGGGCCCAGGACGGCTCCGAGGTCCAGACCGGCTGACCCTGTGAGTGGCAATAGTCGCTATGGCGACTATTGCCACTCACAGCACTCAGAGGCGCAGGTGGGGCCAGTCCGCCGTGTCCCGCAGCAGCTGACGGTCGTGGGTCGCCACGACGACCGTTGCCTGCGTCGTCCGCAGGGCCTCGGTCAGCTCGTCGACCAGGGCCGCCGAGAGATGGTTGGTCGGCTCGTCGAGCAGCAGGACCTGCGGGCGGGCCGCCAGCACCAGGGCCAGGTCGACCCGGCGCCGGGCGCCCACGGACAGCTCACGCAGCGGACGCCCCGCGTCCCGGCCGGACAGCAGCCCGAGTGCGCCGAGCGGGACCGCCTCACCCGGGTCGAGGTGTCCGGCCGACACGAGCCGCGCGACCAGTGACTCGTGCACCTGGTGCGCGCTGCGGTCCGCCGGCAGGTCGGACTCCTGCCGCAGGTAGCCCACCCGCCGGCCGAGCCGCGCCAGCTCACCGAGCAGGGTGGACTTGCCGGCCCCGTTCGGCCCGGTGACCACGAGCCGGTCACCCGCGGCCAGGTCGACGGTCCGCGGTGCGAGCCGGCCCGGCACCCCCACGTCCCACGCGTGCAGCGGCCGCCGCCGAGCTGCGGCATCTCGAACCGCAGCGGCGGCGGGGGCACGGACACCCGGTGCGCCGCCAGGTCCTCCTGCCGCCGGTGCACCGCCCGTACCAGTGCCGGCGCCCGGGTGGCCCGGGCGTGCCTCCCGGTGCCCTTCGGCGGCCGCCAGCCGGACTGCAACCGGTTCTGCGCGGCGGACAGGTCGTCGGCGAGCCGCCGGTGCTCCTCGGTCTGGTCCCGGTGCAGCGCCTCCCAGCGGGCGCGCTCGGCGGTCCGGCCCTCGACGTACCCGGACCAGCCGCCGCCGTAGGTGCGGGGGCGGCCGTCGGCGGACGGGTCGAGGTCCACGACGGTCGTCGCGACGTCCGCCAGCAACGCCCGGTCGTGGCTCGCCAGCACGACCACGCCCGGGTGCTCGCGCAGCCGGTCGGTGAGGTGCGCGAGCCCGGCGGCGTCGAGGTGGTTGGTGGGCTCGTCGAGCAGCAGGACCGGGTGCCGCGCGCCGAGCAACCCGGCGAGCCGCACCCGGTGCCGTTGCCCCACGGACAGCGTGCCCAGTGGCCGGGACCTGTCGGTCACCGCGCCGAGGGCCTCCAGCGAGACGTCGACGCGCCGGTCCGCGTCCCAGGCGTCGAGCGCCTCGGCCGCGGCGAGGGGCGTCGGCGTAGGTGTCCGGGTCGTCCTCGATGGTGAGGGTCGCCGCGTCGAGCGCGGCGAGGGCGGCCCGGACCTCCGTCAGCTCCCGGTCGATCAGGTCGCCGACGGTGCCGGCGGCCGGGAGCTGCTGGTCCGCGACCCCGGCCGAGCCGGCCCGTCGGACCTCGCCGGAGTCCGGCACGAGGTCGCCCGCGAGCACGCGGAGCAGGGTGGTCTTGCCGCGGCCGTTCTCCCCGACGAGGGCGACGCGATCGCCCGCGCCGGCGGTGAGGTCGACGCCCGTGAGCACGGGCCGCCCGCCGAGGGCGACGCGCACGGACGACAGTGCGAGATGGGTGGTGAGCAGCGCGGAGCACATGGTTCTTCCTCGGGGGTACGCGAAGGGCGGCCCCGCGGTCACGCGGGCCCGGACGTCGTCCGGTGCTCAGAGGAAGAACAGCTGCGTACTCACGGGACCGACGGTATCTGCGGCGTCATCCGGTTTTCGGTGGGCCGCCGGTGCCTCGCGCACGCGCAACGGCGCTCCGGGGGCACGGGTAGCGTTCGCGGATGGCCGACGTGCGCGCCCTGCTGATCGACATCGACGGCGTCCTCACCGTGTCCTGGGAGCCGCTCGAGGGCGCCGTCGACGCCCTGCGCCGGATCCGCGCGGCGGACCTGCCGTTCGCGCTGGTCACCAACACGACCTCGCGCACCCGGGCCGAGATCGCCGGCACGCTCGCCGACGCGGGCTTCCCGGTCGAGGTCGACGACGTCCTCACCGCCCCCGCCGCCACGGCCGAGCACCTGCGCACCCACCACGCGGACGCGCGGGTGGCCCTGCTGAGCAGCGGCGACGTGGCGGCCGACCTCGGCGACGTCCGGTTCGTGGACCTCACCGAGCGCGCCGACGTCGTGGTGCTGGGCGGGGCGGGCCCCGAGTTCACGTACGAGGCCCTCGACGCCGTCTTCGCCCGCCTGCAGGAGGGCGCGACGCTGCTCGCGATGCACCGCAACCTGTACTGGCGCACGTCGTCGGGCCTGCAGCTCGACACCGGCGCCTTCCTCGCCGGGCTCGAGGAGGCCGCGGGCGTCGAGGCCACCGTGCTCGGCAAGCCGTCGGAGGCCTTCTTCGCTGCGGTGCTGTCGCGGCTGGGTGTGGCGGCCGAGGAGGCCGTGATGATCGGCGACGACGTCGAGGCGGACGTCCTCGGCGCGCAGGCGGCCGGCATCGGGGGCGTCCTCGTGCGGACCGGCAAGTTCCGCCCGGAGGCCGAGGAGGGCGTCGGCGGGGAGCGCCCGCAGCGGGTGGTCGACTACATCGCCGACGTCCCGGACCTGCTCGGGCTCTAGGGGATCGGGCCGGGGGGATCGGGCTGGGGGACCGGGGGGATCGGGCGCGCCGGGGCCGGCAGGTACTGGCGGAACCCCCGCCACGGCGAGCAGGCTGTCGGGCCGGGGCGGTCCGAGTGCTGGGGGACGTGCGTGATGGGTGTGCGAGGGCGACTCGCCGTGGCGGTGGTCGGGTTGACGGTGCTCGTCGCGGCGTGCAGCGGTGGGGGGACGACGACCGCGCCGTCCCCCGGGGCCGGGGTCACGCCCGCGCCGGCCGCCGCCAGCGACGCACTGCCCGGCATGCCGCCGGTCACCAACGCGCGCAACGTCTACGCCGACGCCGGGGCGAACATGCTCTCCGACGCCGCGAAGGCCGCGAAGCCGCTGGTCTACGTGCCGCACACCAAGTCCGGCGAGGTCCGGGTGATCGACCCGGCCACGTTCGCCGTCGTGGGGGTCCACCGCCTGGGCGGGGAGCTGCAGCACGTCGTGCCCTCGTGGGACATGCGCACCCTGTACGCCACGGACGACATCCTCAACAAGGTCGTGCCCTTCGATCCGGTGACCGGCAAGCCCGGCGCCGCGATCCCGGTGCAGGATCCGTACAACATGTACTTCACCCCGGACGGCAGCACGGCGATCTCGGTCGCCGAGGCGCAGAAGCGGCTGGTGTTCTACGACCCGCAGACCTGGGTGCAGCAGGGCGACCTGCCGACCCCGGACTGCGCCGGCATCGACCACGCCGACTTCACCCCGGACGGCCGGACCGCCGTGTTCACCTGCGAGTTCGCCGGGCGGGTCGCGGTGGTCGACGTCCCGCGCCGCGCCCTGCTGCGGACGATCGACATGCCGACCCGCAACACGCGCATGGGCCCGCAGGACATCAAGCTCGCCCCGGACGGCTCGGTCTTCTACGTCGCCGACCACGACCAGAACGGCCTCTGGGTGCTCGACGGCGCGGCCACCCGGGTCATCCGCGAGATCCCGACCGGGCACGGCGCCCACGGGCTCTACCTCTCCCGGGACGCGACGCGGCTCTTCGTCACCAACCGGCACGAGGGCTCGATCAGCGTCCTCGACGCCTACACCGGCGCGCTGATCACGACCTGGCACATCCCGGGCGGCGGCAGCCCGGACATGGGCAACGTGACCGCGGACGGCAGCCAGCTGTGGCTCTCGGGCCGCTACGACCGGGAGGTCTACGTGCTCTCGACCGTCGACGGCAGCCTGATCCGGAAGATCGACGTCGGCAACGGCCCGCACGGCCTGTGCGTGTGGCCCCAGCCGGGGCGCTACTCGCTCGGCCACACCGGGATCACCCGCTGACCATCACCTGCTGAACGGGGAGGACGCGTGACGGCCGACGAGCGGGACACCGCCGCCGGGTCCCGCGCGGCCGGCCGCACCGAGCGGCTCTTCCGGCTCGCCCTGCTCGTCAAGGGGATCGACGGCGCGGTGGAGCTGATCGGCGCGCTCGTCCTGGTCGCGGTGTCCGGCGCGGCCGTGCACCACCTCGTCGCCGAGGTCCTCGCCCACGACCTGCTCGGCCCGCCCGACGGCACGCTCGCCCGGCACTTCGTCGCCGGGACCACCGAGTTCGTGTCCGGCGACCGCACGTTCGCCGTGCTCTACCTGGCCCTGCACGGAGTGGTGAAGCTGGCGCTGGTGGTGGCGCTGCTGCGCAAGTGGCTGCCGGCCTACCCGGTGGCGATCGCCGTCCTGCTGCTGTTCGTGGTGTACGAGGTGATCCGGGCGGTCCACACGGGCTCGCTGGTGCTGCCCTTCCTCGCCGCCCTGGACCTCGCGATCACGATCCTGGTGATCCGGGAGTACCGGATGCTGCGCCGGGAGCGCCGCGCAACCTAGTGCTAGGAGGGTGCTGAACTAAGCCCGCTTGGCGCGGTTGGACGTTGGACTCGCGGGAGCATGCGCGTAAACGGCGTTTATGCGCTCGGGTTGGGGT
>NZ_JBEZDN010000052.1:0-51714 GCF_040648315.1 Pseudonocardia sp. NPDC049154 | reverse complement strand
CCCCAACCCGAGCGCATAAACGCCGTTTACGCGCATGCTCCCGCGAGTCCAACGTCCAACCGCGCCAAGCGGGCTTAGTTCAGCACCCTCCTAGCGGCGGTTGGCGCTCACAGCAGGGTGTCGAGCGCGGTGTGCACTTCGGCGAGAGTGGGCCGGGAGGTGGGGTCGGCGAGCAGGCAGCCGTCCAGGACGCTCGCCACGCGCACCGGGAGCCGCCGCCGGGACCGGAGCCGGGGCGCCGGCTTGAGCAGCTGCGGGTAGAGCCGGCCCAGGTCGGCGCGTGGGTGGGTCGAGTCGGTGCGGGAGAGGCTGTGCGAGCCGGTCTGCTCCGGGTCGGCGACGCCGTCGGGGAAGGGGCGGACGCCGGTCGCGGCCTCGTGCAGGACCACGCCGACCGCCCAGACGTCCGTGGCGGGCGTGACGACCCCACCGAGGATCTGCTCGGGTGCCATGTACCGGGCGCTGCCGACCTCGGCCGGGGCCGGACCGGGCGTGCGGGCGAGCGCCAGGTCGATCACACGGGTCACCCCGGCGCTGACGACGATGTTGCTGGGCTTCACGTCGCAGTGCACCCGGCCCTGCTCGTGCAGGTACCGCAGGGCGGCGCCGAGCTGCTGGCCCAGGTGCGCGAGCGCCGCCTCCGGGAAGCGGCCGTAGCTGTCCAGCGCGTCGGACAGGGTCCCGCCGGGCAGCGACTCCAGCACCATGACCGGGGCGGGGCCGCGCTCGTCGACCAGGTCGAGCAGCCGCACGATGTACGGGTGCCGCAGCGAGCGGAGCAGCTTGGCCTCGCGCAGCAGTCCCCGGCGGGTGCGGGCGTCGCCCACGAGGTCCGGCCGGAGCACCTTCGCCACCGTGTGGCAGTGGTGCACGGCGCTCCACGTGTCGTACGTGTCGTAGTCCTCGCCGCGCCGCAGGTGCTGGACCACGCTGTAGCCCGGCGCGACCTCCCGGCCGGGCGCCAGCGGGGGCGGGCCGTCGAGGCCGGTCGCCGGCTCGTCGGTCCCGCGGGTCGTGCTGCGGGTCCCCACCTCGCGGAGGGTGCCGGGAGCCGGACCCGCGTGCGGATCCGGCTCCACGGCGGCGGCACTCATCGCGCGGCCCCGCGCCGGGCGCCGCGACGGTCGCTCATCGCGGACCGCCGTGGCGCACGCTCCAGCCGGTGCGCTCGCCGTAGGCATCGGCCAGCGCGTCCACGTCCACCGGTCCGTCCGTGCCGTTCATCCCGTCCGTCCCCACCGTGCCGAGGGCGCCCGCCTGCACGCCCCGCACGTCCTCGACCCCCGCACCGTCGAACCCCACGCGGTCGATCCTCGCGCGGTGGCGCCCGCCGGGCACCTCGGAGGCTCCGGTGACGGCGGTGAAACGCTCGGTGGGTGCGGCGTCCGGTCCGGATGTGGGCTCCGCCACCAGGGCCGACAGCTGCTCGGCCACCGCCGTCCGGCGCGCGGGCAGTGCCCAGCGGGACAGCGCCTCCGGGCCCGAGAGCGGGGCGAGCTCGGAGAGCCCGACGTGCGCGCCCGGCGTGCGGAAGGTCGGCAGCAGCGTGGTCTCGGCCCACGGGTCGGCGGGCCAGGAGGCGGTCTGCAGGGCGGCGAGGTCGGCGTCGAGGTCGTCCTCGAAGCGGTCCTCGTGGTCCCCGTACTCGTCGTACCCGTCGCAGCCGTCCTCGTCGAGCTCGTCGAACGCGTGGCGCAGGGCGGCGGGCAGGTGCTCGGCCATGGGCTCGGCGCCCGGGTGGTGCAGCCGGTACAGCTCGGCGTAGCCGGGGCTGCGGGTGAGCAGCTCGCGGTGCCGCCCGGAGGCGGTGATCCGGCCGTCCTCGAGGTAGACGATCTGGTCGGCGTCGGTCACCGTGAGCAGGTTGTGGCTGATCACGAGGGTGGTGCGGCCCTCCATCAGCCGGCGCAGCGGTGTGAGGACGCGCTCGGTGGCGCCGGCGTCGAGGCCCGTCGTCGGCTCGTCGAGGATCAGCACGGGCGCGTCGCGGACCATCGCCCGCGCGATCGCCAGCCGCTGCCGCTGGCCGCCGGAGAGCAGCCGGCCGCGCTGGCCGACCCGGGTGTCGTAGCCGTCGGGCAGGGCGGTGATGAACTCGTGCGCGTCGGCGGCCCGGGCGGCCTCGACGATCTCGGCCTCGCTCGCGTCGGGCCGGCCCCACAGGATGTTGTCGCGCACGGTGCCGTCGAACACGAGCGTCTCCTGCAGCAGCGCCGCGACGTTGCGCCGGACGTCGGCCAGGGCCAGCTCGCGCAGGTCGTGGCCGTCGAGCACCACGGAACCGGCGTCCGGGTCGTAGAAGCGCAGCAGGAGCTTGGTCAACGTGGTCTTGCCGGCTCCGCTGGGGCCGACCACCGCCACGGTGTGCCCGCGCGGGACGAGGATCGAGACCTGCTCCAGGGCGGGTTCGGTCGTGCCCGGGTAGGTGAAGGTGACGTCCTCGAGGCGCAGGTCGCCGCGGGCCCGCTCGATCCGCACCGGGTCGGGCCGGTCGGTGACCTGCGGCTTCTCGTCCAGCAGCTCGATCACGCGCTCGGCACCGGCCGCCGCGGCGTAGATCGTGTTGCCCATCTCGCCGAAGCCCCGGACCGGGCCGAACAGCTGGCTCAGGTAGCCGGTGAACACGAGCAGTCCACCGAGGGTCAGGTTGCCGCGGGCCATCTGCCAGATCCCGACGCCGAGGACGGTCAGCACCCCGACGACCTCGAGCATCCCGACCAGCGGCCCGAACAGCGACTTGAGCCGCACGGCCACCATCTGCGCGGCGAAGGCGCCGCGGCTCTCCCGGTGGAAGCGCTCCGTCTCGCTCGCCTGCCGGCCGTAGGCCTGCACGAGGGCGACGTTGCCGAGGCTCTCCTCGGCCACGGCCGCGATCCCGCCGGTGCGCCGCCGCTTCTCCCGGGACGCGGCCTTGATCCGGCGTGCGAAGAACCGGGACGCCAGGCCGAACACCGGCGCCGCCGCGATCGCGATCAACGCCAGCTGCCAGTTGAGATAGAAGAGCAGCGTCGTGAAGACGATCACCTGGACGCCGTACGTCACGGCCATCGCGACACCCGTCAGCACCAGTTCCTCGATCGCGCCGATGTCACTCGACAACCGCGACATCACGTCGCCGAGTTGGCGCCGTTCGAAGAATCCGAGCGAGAGCCGCTGCAGATGTGCGAACACGCGGGTGCGCAGGACGAGGACGAATCGTTCACCGACCCACGCGGCGACGTACGAGTCGAAATAGTCGATCACCGCACCGACGACGGAGACGGCGAGATAGGCGCCGATCACCCAGGGCAGCAACGCGTAGTCCTGCGGGGTCAGCACGTCGTCGATCAGGATCATGAACAGCCACAGGCTGGCGGCGATCGTGAGCGGGCTGAGCGCGGAGAGGACGAGGCCGAGCGCGAAGCGGCCGCGGAAGCCCACGGTGTAGGGCCAGAACCGGCGGAAGATCTGCCGGACGGTGAGGTGGGGCGCCTCGGGCAGCAGGGTGTCGGCGGTGCTGCGCAGGGGAGCGCTGTCGCCGGCCGTGACGTCCTCGGCGACGGCGACGGCATCGGTGCTGGTGGGAGCCTCGCGGATCGGCTCCACGGCCACGGCCGGGAACGATCCGGGCGTCGGCTCGGGCACCGGTTCCAGGAGTGGTTCCGGGACGGGGACCGGGGTCGGCTCGGCGGTCTCGGCGGTCTCGGCGGTCTCGGCGGTCTCGGCGACGGGCCGGGCGGTTCGGTGGGCACCGCGCCGCGTCGCGCGGTGCCGGGCGGTGGGGGACGGCATCTTCACGTGCCTCCGGTGGTCCGGGGGAGAACGGGGGAATGCGGGGGCCGGAACGTGGGGCGAGAAGATCGGGTGGACGGCAGGGCCGGGAGACGACGGCGGCCCCTCCCACCGCAGCGCGGGAGGGGCCGCCGCACGTACATCGCGCTCAGTGCACCCGGGTCACTTGTGCCCGTGCTTCTTGTCCTTCTTCTTGCCGTGCGACTTGCTCCACGACTTCTTGGAGTGCGAGCACTTGTCGTGCTTCTTCGGCTTCTTCGGACCGCCACCGAGCGGCAGCAGAGCCAGGAAGTCCATCTGCTTCTCCTTCTCCGGGGACGCGGTCCGCTATTGCGCACCGCGTATCTCGCCTAAAGCGCGAACGGGAAAGAGGGTGCGACGTTCTCGACACGCCACTCGATCGGGTTAAACAGGCGGTGAACGCCAGGCGTGCGGCATCCGGGCGAGCGCTGCCCGGTCGGGTGATGTGATCGTGCCGTGATCGATCACTGCCCGCGCCGGAACTCGCGTCGGGGTGGTGTGAATGCCATCACGGTGATTATCCGGGTGCCGCCCGGATCGTCCTCGTGGTCACTCTCCGCGGACAGCACGTGCTGACCGGGGCGGCCTCACGCCGCGCGGCGCCCCGCGACCGGCTCGACGACCGACTCGACCGCCTCCTCGACCGTCTCCACGGCCTCGTCGACCACGTCGCCGACCGCAGCGGACAGCGCTGCCGGGGCGCCTTCCGCGCGCCGGGCCCGGAGCCGGCGGCGCAGCATCCGGGCGGCCACCGTGCCCGTGACGCCGACGAGCGCGAGGGCGAGGCCGGACAGCACGATCGGCAGGATGCCGGCGTCGGGGAAGACCGCCATGAGCACGAACGAGGAGAGCGGCCACCACAGCAGGGATCGTCCCGCGCCGTGGCGCGTCCAGTCGTGATGCTCGGGCGCCATGTCGATCGCTTACCCACGGCGATCACGGATCATGCCTGCGCGCCGGGAATCCCCTCGTGAGCGTGGGGCCCGCCGGCCCGTCGGCGTGGGTTAGGTTCCGGACATGAGCAGCGACGCCGCCCTCACCGAGCTCGACGTCCGGGCCGCCCTCCTCGACGAGAACGCGCGGTTGGCCGAGCTCGTGCGCACCGCCGACCACGCCACGGAGATCCCGACCTGCCCGGGCTGGACGCTGACCCAGCTGCTCCGTCACGTCGGACGCGGCCACCGCTGGGCCGCCACGATGATCACCGAGCGGGTGACGGAGGCCCTCGATCCCCGGCAGGTCCCGGGCGGGAAGCCGCCCGCCGACCTCGACGGGACGGTGGTGTGGCTGCGCGAGAGCGCCCGGGCCGTGCTCGACGCCGTCGACGCGGTCGGTCCGGACGCCCCGGCGTGGACCTTCACCGGACCGAAGCCCGCGGCCTGGTGGATCCGCCGCCGGCTGCACGAGGAGACGGCGCACCGCGCCGACGCGCAGCTCGCGCTGGGGCAGGACAGCGACCTCGTGCCCGCGCTCGCGGCCGACGGGCTGTCCGAGTGGCTCGACCTCGTCGCCGCCCGGCGCGGCCGGGAGCTGCTGCCCGCGGGCGTCACGCTGCACCTGCACGCCACGGACGGCGACCTGGGTCCGGCGGGGGAGTGGACGGTCCGCCCCGACGGCTCCGGCGAGCGGGCCGGGATCGCCTGGGAGCACGGGCACGCGAAGGGCACCGTCGCCGTCCGCGGGCCCGCCACCGTCCTCTACCTCGCCACCCTGCGCCGGCTGCCTGCCGACGACCCCCGGCTGCAGGTGTTCGGCGAGCCCGCCGCCTTCGACGCCTGGCTCGCCGCCACCCCCTTCTGAGGTCAGGCCGGCGCGGGTTCCGGCGCCGCCTCCGGTGTCTTCTCCGGGGCCGCGGCGCGCCGCGGGAGCAGCACGGTGAGCGCGCCGGCCACCACGGTCGTCACCGCGCCCGCGATCAGCACGACCCGGAAGCCGGCGGTCATGCCCGAGCCGGCCGCCACCTGGAACCACACGGTGCCCAGCGTGGCCACGCCGACCGCGGCGCCGAGCTGCTGGACGGCGTTGAGCACGCCCGAGGCCGAGCCGACCAGCGGCCCGTCGACGCCCGCCAGCACGATGTCGAAGAAGGGCGCGAGCAGCACGCCCATCCCGACGCCGCAGACGACCAGCGCCGGGGCCAGCGTCCACCCCGTGACCGGGGCGAACCCGAGCGTGAGGAGCACGCCCAGGACGCCGAGGGTCATCACGCCGGCGCCCAGCTGGATCGCGCCCCGACCGAGCCGCGGGGCGAGCACGCCCGCGCCGAGCACCGACCCGGCCGCCACCCCGAGAGCCCAGGGCGCCTGGGTCAGGCCGGCCTGCAGCGGGCCGAAGCCGAGCTCGAGCTGCAGGTAGAGGCCCAGTACCAGGACGAGGCCCGTCATCGCGGCGAAGAACACCAGCCCGACGACCGTGCCGCCGGTGAACGCCCGGATGCGGAAGAGCCCGGGCTCGACCAGCGGCGGACGGCCGGCCCGCGCGCGTCGCACCTGGTGCCACCCGAACAGGGCGAGCAGCGGGACGGCCGCGACGGGCAGCGCGACCGCCCACGCCGGCCGGCCGAGCTCCCGGCCCTGCACCAGCGGGACGACGGCCACGGCCAGGCCGAGCCCGACCAGCAGCATCCCGCCGAGGTCCAGCGAACGGACCCCGCCCGGCACGTCCTCGGCCCGGGAGTCCGGGAGCACCGCCCACGCCAGCCCCAGCCCGGCGAGCCCGATCGGCACGTTGACCAGGAAGACCGCGCGCCAACCGAGCCCGGCCACGTCGCCGGCGACGAGCGCTCCGGCCACGATCGGCCCGGCCACCGCCGACAGCCCGATCGCGGGCCCGAAGGCCCCGAACGCCTTCCCCAGCTCCGCGGGCGGGAACGCCGTCCGCACGATGCCGAAGCCCTGCGGGATCAGCACGGCCCCGCACAGTCCCTGCAGCACCCGGAAGGTGATCAGCGTGCCCGGCGTCGTCGCCAGGCCGCACAGGGCGGAGGCGACGACGAACCCGGCGAGCCCGGCCAGGAAGACGCGGCGCCGCCCGAGCAGGTCGCCCAACCGCGCGCCCGTGACCAGCCCGACCGCGTAGGCGAGCGTGTAGCCCGCTGCGACCCACTGGATCGTCGTCGACCCGCCGCCGAGGTCGCGCTCGATCGACGGCGCCGCGACGCCGACGATCGTCGCGTCCAGCAGGTCCATGATCTCGGCGATCAGCACGGCGACGAGCGCGAGCCAGCGCCATCGGTAGAGCGTCTCCACGGTTCCCTCTCGGCGAACACTGTTCGGAACGAACGGTGTTCTACTCACGAACAGTGTTCGTGTCAAATAGAATCGGAACTGTGGAGCACGACCTGCCCGAGCCACCCTGGCGCACCCCGCGCAAGCAGCCGGTGCGGCGCTCCCTGTCGCGGGAGGCGATCGTCGAGGCCGCGATGGGGGTGCTGCGCAAGGAGGGCATCGACGGGGTGAGCATGCGCCGCGTCGCGACCGAGCTGTCGACCGGCGCGGCGTCGCTCTACGCGCACGTCGCGAACAAGGACGAGCTCGTTGAGCTGCTGTTCGACGAGGTCGCCGCCGAGATCCCGCTGCCCGAGCCGGACCCGGAGCGCTGGCGGGAGCAGCTCACGCAGCTGTGGATCGACTCGCGGGCGGCGCTGATGCGCTACCGGGACATCGCCCGCGCCGCGCTCGGGTCGGTCCCGCTCGGGCCGAACGCGCTGCGCGTCACCGAGACGACCATGCGGCTGCTGCGCCTCGGTGGCGTCCCGGAGCAGGCGGTCGCCTGGTCGGCGGACGTCGTGGGGCTGTACGTCAGCGCGAGCGCCGTCGAGGGCTCGATGCGGGCGCAGCGGGAGGAGGGACACGGGCAGTGGGACGACCAGGCCCGGCAGTTGCAGGAGTTCTTCGCCGCGCTGCCGGCCGACCGGTTCCCGACCTTCGTCTCGCTGCTGCCCCACCTCACCTCGGGCACGGACGAAGAGCGGTTCCGGTTCGGCCTCGAGCTGCTGGTGAGCGGCCTGGCCGCGCTCGCTACAGGTCCCCGGGGAGCAGGTCCATGAGCAGGCCGTCGTGCCAGGTGCCGTCCGGGCTGCGCTCGTACTCGCGCATCACGCCGACCCGCCGGAACCCCACGCGCTCGTAGCTGCGGATGGCCCGCTCGTTCGTCGCGGCGGGGTCGATGACGATCCGGTGGTGCCCGCGCACGTCGAACAGGTGCCGGGCGAGCGTGCGCACGGCGTCGGCCCCGAGCCCCTGCCCGTGGGCGTCCGGGTGCAGCGCGACGTCGATGCCCGCGTGCCGGTAGTCGGGGTCCTCCTCCTCGTGGAACATGATCAGCCCGACGGTCTCGCGGTACGCCTCGACCGCGTAGCAGTGCGGCCCCAGCAGCTCCCGGCGCACGCGCTCGAGGTCGTAGCCGGCCCACCACCGCTCGACCTCGGGGTGCTGCAGGATCTGCAGGAACTCGCCGACGTGCCGCGGCTCGGTGGGCCGCAGCACCACGGTCTGCCCGGCCAGTGCGCCGGTGCCGTCCGTCTCCGGCGGCTCGTCGCCGCGCAGCGGGACCGCCCCGGGTCCCGGGTGTCCGAGCGTGCTCATGCGTGATCCTCCGCGCTGAGGGTGACGCGGGCCCGCTCGTCGAGCACCGAGGCCGACCGCGGCTTCTCGAAGATCACCTCGGCGTGCCGGCCGTCGACGAGCAGGGTCGCGATGTGGTTGCCGAACAGGGGGGAGCCGACCCGGTCCCAGCTCGGCCCCGGAGCCGGGGCACCGTGGTGCGCGGCCCACGCCCGGGCCCACGCGGCGGCGGGCTTCGACCAGGCGAGCCGGAACGCGGCCCGGATGGCCCCCGGCACGTGGTTGTGCACCGGGGAGCAGACGACCTGGTGGACGCGCGCCGCGCCCGCGGGCACGCCGGGCAGCTCCGCCCGAGCCGTGTAGCTGTGGTGCACGTCACCGGACACTACCGTCACGGTCGCCGGCGGCTGCGGGGCCGCCCCGCGGGCCGCCCGCCCGACCAGCTCGGCCAGGCGGTCGAACGACGCCCGGAACGCCGGCCAGTGCTCCATGTCCGCCGCCTGCCGGACCGCCTCGCCGATCCGGCCGCGCAGCCCCGGGCGCGCCGCGGCGATCTCGTTGACCGTCTCCAGGTCGCCCAGCGCCGGGGCGAGCAGCCAGGGCACGGACGTGCCGAACAGCAGGTGGTCCACGTCCTGCCCGTCGGGGGTCGGAGCGGTCGCCTGCTCCTCCACCCACGCGAACTCGCGTTCGCCGAGCATGAGGTGCTCGTCGCCGTCGAGGATCCGGGCGTTGCGCGAGTCGATCATCACCAGCCGGCTGCGGCCCATGTCCCAGCGGAAGCTGAAGCGCAGGCCCTTGCTGCCGTCGACCTCGGCGTCGGCGCGGTCGGCGAGGTCCACCAGCAGCGGCCAGACGTCGCCCTCCGCGGCTTGCACCTTCGTCCAGTCCGGGTCGGCGGCCAGCTCGTCCGGCGAGAGGTTGCCGAGGTGCTGGTAGACCCAGTAGGAGGCCAGCGCCGAGCGGATGCGGTCCTGCCACCACGGCGTGCGCGCCATCTCCGCGCGCCAGGTCGCCGACGTGTTCCAGTCGTCCCGCACGTCGTGGTCGTCGAAGATCATCGCCGTCGGCACGGTGGACATGACCCAGCGGATCTCCGGGTCGATCCAGGAGTCCCGGTAGAGGCCGACGTACTCGTCGAAGCCCACGATCTCGTCGTCCGGCCAGTCGGGGTGCCGGTCCCGGCGGCCGGCGATCCGGCGGCGGGTCTGCGGGGTGAGCTCGTCGGCGTAGACCTGGTCGCCGAGCAGCAGCAGCGCCGACGGCCACTCCTCGGCGGGGCGGCCCGCCATCCGCGCCGAGTAGGCGTCGAGGGCGTCGAGGCCGTAGAGCGCGGCCAGCTTCCGGTCCGAGAGCTTGACGTACCGGCAGGACCCGAACACGATCCGCGCCCGCCCGGCGGTGCGCGGCCCGCGGGTGGGGATCACGCTCGGCGGGAACGGGCTGTGCGGCAGCGGCCAGGCGCGCTCGCCGTCGACGTGCACCTCGTACGGGATCCGCGCGTCGGGCTCCAGCCCGGTCACCACGACGAGCGCGAAGTGGTGCCCCGCGACCTCGAACGTCCGCGCGCTGCTGCCCAGGACCTCGACGGTGGCCGGGCGTGCCGTCTGCACCCACACGACCGCCGTGGTCTCACCGACGTGCCGCAGGACCGGGCCGAGGAGGAGGGTCACGCCGTCACGCTAACGGGTGCTCCGATCATCCGCGTGGTCCAGTGCGAGGAGGGCGGCACCGATCTTGCCCGCGGCGCTCCCGAAGGTGCCCGGGAGCACCGGGACGAGGGGCCGGACCGTGTTCGCGTAGGCGAACTCGGCGGCCGCCTCGCGCAGCGGGGCGAGCAGCAGCTCGCCCGTGTCGACGACGCCGCCGCCGATCACCACGGCGTCGAGCTCGAAGATCGTGGTGACCGACGCGATGCCGATGCCCAGCCAGCGGGCCAGGGTCTGGAACAGCCGCCGCGCCGTGGGGTCGCCCTGCAGCGCCGCCTCCGTGACGATCTGCCCCGAGACCTCGGCGTTCTTCTCGCGGGCCAGCCTGGCGATGAGCCCGTCGGGCTCCGCCGCGGCCGCCTCGCGCCCGGTGCGGGTCAACGCGGTGCCCGAGGCCAGCGACTCGAGGCAGCCGCGGTTGCCGCAGCCGCACACCGGGCCGTTCGGGTCCACGATGATGTGCCCCAGCTCGGCGCCGAGCCCGCGCGGGCCGCGGTAGATGTGCCCGCCCAGCACGATGCCGCTGCCTACCCCGGTGCCGACGGTGACCAGCACCATCTCCTGGTAGAGGGTGTCGCCGAGGCGGGCCTCGGCCAGCCCGGCCACGTTGGCGTCGTTGTCGACGACCGCGGGCAGGCCCGTCGCCTCCTCGATCTCGGCCCGCACGGCCCAGTCCCGGTAGGCGTTGTTCGGCGCCCACAGGATCCGCCCGCTCGGCCAGGCCACCGTGCCCGCGGCGCCGACCCCCACGGCCAGGACCTCGGGGTTCCGGCCGCGGAGCGAGTCGACCATGCCGAGCAGCAGGCGCGACATGGTCGGCGCGTCCGAGGTCTGCGGGGTCGGTTCGGTCAGCTCGTCGACGACCGTCCCGTCCTCGGCCACCACGGCGCCGGCGACCTTGGTGCCGCCGATGTCCAGTCCGATCGCGTGTCTCGCCACCCCGGCATGATTCCGAACGTCGGGGTCCCCCGCCAGCGGCACCCGTGTTTGCCACCCGCGCGCGTGGGGAACGCGGGCCCATGCCTCTGTTGCGTCGTGTGGCCCGTCCCATGCTGGCCGCCATCTTCATCTCGGGCGGAATCAACGCGTTGCGCCAACCCGGGGCGCACGCCGAGGCCGCCAAGCCCGTCCTGGACTACGCCGCGCCCGCGATCGACAAGGCCGTGCAACTGTCCCCGCTGGAGAAGCGCCCCGACAACGAGACACTGGTGAAGGTCGAGGGCGGCGTCAAGGTGGCCGCGGGCACCCTGCTCGCGCTGGGGAAGCTGCCCCGGACCTCGTCGGCCGTCCTGGCCGCGACCCTCGTCCCGACCACACTGGCCGGGCACCGCTTCTGGGAGGAGAGCGACCCGGCGGCCAAGCAGGCCCAACAGATCCACTTCTTCAAGAACGTGAGCCTGTTCGGCGGGCTGCTCATCGCCGCCGCCGACACCCACGGCAAGCCCTCGGTCGCCTGGCGCAGCCGCAGGGCCGCCGAGGCCGCCTCGGTCGCGCTGGGGAAGCGGGCCGAGGCGCTCTCCGACGCCGCGCACAGCGCCGGCGACTCGGTCTCCGGGCTGGTCTCGGGCATCGGCGGGTCGGGCGGCCCGGCGGGGTCGGACCTGGCTGGCAAGGCGTCGGCGCTGACCGACACGCTGTCCGCGACCGTCGCGGAGAAGGCGCCGGTCGTGAAGGCGCGGGCCGCGGAGCTGAGCTCCGCCGCGGCCGAGCGTGCGGCCGCCCTCGGCGCCACGGCCACGGCCCTGGGCGCGACGGCGTCCGACCGCGCCTCGGGCTGGGCCGCCACCGCGTCGGACCAGGCGTCGGTGTGGGGCGACGACCTGTCGAAGCGTGCCGCGAAGGCCGCGAAGAAGGCCGAGAAGCGCGGCGCGGCGCTGCGCAAGGAGGTCGACAAGCGCAGCGCGGAGTGGCAGAAGGAGCTCGACAAGCGCGGCAAGGCCTGGGAGAAGCTCGCCGACCAGAAGGGCGAGGAGTGGGCGAAGGCCGCGTCGAAGAGGCGGGCCCAGTTCGAGAAGGCGGCCGACAAGAAGCGCGCCGAGTGGGAGAAGAGCGCGCGCAAGGCCGCGAAGAAGGCCCGCAAGCAGGCCCCCGGCTACGTCGACCAGCTGACCGCGCTCGCCGCGCACGCCGGTGAGCAGGTGTCGCGCTTCGGCAGCGACGTCGCCCACCGCGCCGCCGAGGCCGGCGCGACCGCGGGCTCCGCCGGCGCCAAGGCCGTCGAGGGGATCGCCAAGGACGCGCGCAAGCGCGCCAAGGCCGTGGCGTGACACAGCCTGACGCAGCCTGACCCGCACGACCGGACGAACCGGCCCCGCCACCGACGTGCCCCGGTGGCGGGGCCGTTCCGTGTCCCGCCCCCTCCCGCGAGTCGCGCTGTGGCCTCCCGCGAGTCGGGCTGTGGTCCTCCGCGAGTCGTGCCCGGCGTGATCCCGCCGGCCGTGCGCCGTCCCCGGACGGTCACGTACCGTGGCCGGATGCCCGCAGCCTCGGAGGAGGACTGGGACGACTGGGTCGCCGCCCGGACGCCCCGGCCGGACCCCGCCGACGAGACCCCGCGCGACACCTACTGGTTCGTCGGCGGCCCGCTCGACGGCCGGGTCCGCACCCGCCCGGCCGAGCAGGAGGCGCCGGCCGTCGTCCGCCACGTCCACCTGCACGGCGGGCCGAAGATCGTCCACCACTACGACCTGCACGAGGTCGCGGGACACGGCGGCGAGTACCGGCTGCGCGAGGAGTGATCGTGCGGTAGGACTCCAGGGATGGGTCCTGCGTACGTGATCGGCACGCACGACACCAAGGGCGCGGAGCTGCGCCACGTCGCGGAGCTGCTCCGCGCCGCGGGCCTGGCCGTGACCTCGGTGGACGTGTCCACCTCCGACAAGGGCGCCGCGCGGGCGGACGTGTCCGCCGCCGAGGTCGCCGCCGCCCACCCGGACGGGGTCGACGCCGTCTTCACCGGCGACCGGGGCACCGCGGTCGCGGCGATGGCCGTCGCGCTCGAGCGCTGGCTGCCGGCCCGGGAGGTCGGTGGCGTGCTCGGCCTCGGCGGCTCCGGCGGCACCGCGCTGGTCACCCCCGCGATGCGCGCGCTGCCGGTGGGCGTGCCCAAGGTGATGGTGTCGACGGTCGCGTCCGGGGACACCGCGCCGTACGTCGGCGCTGCGGACATCGCGATGCTCTACTCGGTCACGGACGTCGCCGGGCTGAACCGCATCTCCCGGCTCGTCCTCGGCAACGCCGCGCACATGCTCGCCGGGGCGCTGACCCGCGAGATCCCGGCGGGGGAGGACCGGCCGGCCGTCGGGCTGACCATGTTCGGCGTGACGACGCCGCTGGTCACCGCCGTCGTCGAACGGCTGGGGTCCGAGGTGGACCCGTTGGTCTTCCATGCGACCGGCACCGGTGGGAAGGCGATGGAGAAGCTCGTCGACGACGGCCTGGTCTCGTCCGTCCTCGACCTCACCACCACCGAGGTGGCCGACCTGCTCGTCGGCGGGGTCATGGCGGCGGGGGAGGATCGGCTCGACGCGATCGCCCGCACCGGGGTGCCGTACGTCGGGTCGGTCGGCGCCGTCGACATGGTCAACTTCGGGGCACGGGACACCGTGCCGCCCCGCTTCGCCGACCGCCTCTTCTACGAGCACAACCCGCAGGTCACGCTCATGCGCACCACGCCGGACGAGAACGCCGCGATCGGGGAGTTCCTCGCCCGCAAGATCAACGCCTTCACCGGGCCCGCGCTGTTCCTCGTCCCGACCGGCGGGGTGTCACTGCTCGACGTGCCCGGCCGGCCGTTTCACGACACGGAGGCCGACGCGGCCCTGCTCGCCGCGCTGGAGTCCGGACTGGACAGCCACGCTGTGTTGCGGAAGGTTCCGGTGGCGATCAACGATCCCGAGTTCGCCGACGCGGTCGTCGCCGCGTGGCGGGAGGTGACGGCATGAGGTTCCGCCGCGCGGAGCTGGTGGAGCGGTTCCGGGACATGGCCCGCCGCGGCGAGCCGATCGTCGGCGGGGGAGCGGGCACCGGGCTGTCGGCGAAGTGCGAGGAGGCCGGCGGGATCGACCTCATCGTGATCTACAACTCCGGCCGCTACCGGATGGCCGGGCGGGGCTCGCTCGCCGGACTGCTCGCCTACGGCAACGCCAACGACGTCGTCGTCGAGATGGCCGCCGAGGTGCTGCCCGTCGTGCGGCACACGCCGGTCCTGGCCGGCGTCAACGGCACCGACCCGTTCATGCTCACCGACCGCTTCCTCCGCGAGCTGGCCGACCTCGGCTTCGCCGGGATCCAGAACTTCCCGACCGTCGGCCTGATCGACGGCGTGTTCCGCGTGAACCTCGAGGAGACGGGCATGGGGTACGGGCTGGAGGTCGACCTCGTCGCCGCTGCCCGCGCGCAGGACCTGCTGACCACGCCGTACGTCTTCTCGGTCGACGACGCCCGAGCCATGACCCGGGCGGGCGCCGACACCGTCGTCTGCCACATGGGGCTCACCACCGGCGGCTCCATCGGGGCGGAGACCGCGAAGTCGCTCGACGACTGCGTCGCGCTGATCGACGAGTGGTCCGCCGCAGCCCTCGAGGAGCGCGACGACGTGCTGGTCCTCTGCCACGGCGGCCCGATCGCCATGCCGGAGGACGCCGCCTACGTGCTGAGCCGGACGAAGGCCTGCCACGGGTTCTACGGCGCGTCCTCCATGGAGCGCCTGCCCACCGAGACCGCGCTGGTCGAGCAGACCCGCGCCTTCAAGAACGCCCTGCACCGAGAGGACTGAGCCATGCCGCGTCCGTACGCCAGCGGAGTCGTCGCCGCGCCCGCCGACAAGGTCTGGCCGCTGCTGCGCGCCTTCAACGACCTGCCCGCGTTCCTGCCCGCGATCGCGAACAGCGAGATCGTCGAGGGCACCGACGGGGCGGTCGGGGCCGTCCGCAGGCTCACCCTCGCCGGCGGCGGCGACCCGTTCGACGAGAAGCTGCTCTCGATGGACGACGCCGACCGCACGCTGACCTACGCCTTCACCGGCGCGAACCCGTTCAACGCCCGTCGCTACGTGTCGACGGTCCGCGTCGCACCGATCACCGACACCGGCGAGAGTTTCGTCGAGTGGTGGTCGGAGTACGACGCGGACGCGGGGCAGGAGGAGGAGCTGAACCGGACCTTCGCGCAGGGCGTCTACGCCGGCGGCATCGACGGCCTGCGGGCGAAGCTCGCCTGAGGTCCCCGCTCAGGCGGCCGGGGCCAGCTTGAGGAGGAACTCGATCCGACCCGTCGGGTCGACGGTCACGAAGTCGCCGATGCTCGGCGGCGTCACGCCGAAGTCGGCGAACGTCACCGGCACGGAGCCGGAGACGTCGATCCCGGCGCCGTTGCGGCTCGCGGTGAGCGGGAAGGTGACCGGGCGGCTCACGCCGCGCACGGTCAGCTCGCCGGTGGCGTCGGCCGTCGCCCGCTCGCCGCCGGCGAAGCCCTCGTCGAGGTCCACGGGCTCGGTGAGCCGGAACGTGGCGGTCGGGTACTCCGCCACGTTCATGATGGTGCCCGTGAACTGGTTGTCGCGGCGCGCCTGGTCGCTCTTCACCGTGGCGAGCTGCACGGTGACGTCGCCCGCGGTGACCTGCGACCCGCTCACGGTGGCCGAGCCCGAGACGTCTCGGGTCCGACCCACGGCGTCGATGCTCTGCCCGCCCAGGATCTCGTGCACCCGGAAGCCGGACTCGGAGCCGGCCGACACGGTGTAGGTGCCGCCCAGCTCGCCGGTCGCGGCGGTCTGGTCGGTCCCCACGGCGAGCGGCGCCGCCGCGTCGCCCTCGATCACCCTGGGGTAGAACAGCGGCCCGCCGACCGCCAGCACCACCACCAGCGCGACCGCGCCGAGCAGGTAGCGCTTCCAGTACGTCCGCAGCTTCACGGGAACCCCCGAATCGTGTGCTCGCCTCACATTTGAACTTTCAACGAGCGACCGTAGCGAGGGTGGTTGAGAGCGAGCTGAACGTTCAACGAATGAGGCATCACCGGCGAGGTGGCCCGAAGCCGCCCCGCGAGTCACGCTGTGACCCCCGCGAGTCGGGACTTCCGGCACCGCGAGTCGGGAGTTGCGGCACCGCGAGTCGGGAGTTGCGGCACCGCGAGTCGGGAGTTGCGGAGCGCGGCGCGTCGCCATGGACGTGGGCCGCTAGCCTGTCGAGCGAGGGGCAGTAGCTCAGTTGGTCAGAGCAGCGGACTCATAATCCGTCAGGTCGTCGGTTCGAGCCCGACCTGCCCCACGCTCTGACCAGCACTTTTGTGAGTAGCTTCGGTGGACCCAGGGTCCGCGTGACACGAGTCGTGACACAAACCGGGTTACCGTTCGCGCCATGGCGACCCCCTCGGGCAGGCGCAAGCGGCCTCGCGGCACCATCGACCAACTGCCCAGCGGGGCGTTTCGATTGCGCATGTACGCGGGCACGGACCCGGTCACGCGTCGCCGACACACCTCGTCGAGACCGTGCCCGAGGGGCCGGACGCCGCCCTGCGCGCGGAGAAGGCTCTGACCCGGCTCATGAACGAGCTCGACGAGCGCCGCAACCCACGCACCACCGCATCGGTCGACAACCTGCTCGACCGCTACTTCGCGCTGTTCGACCGGGAACGCACCACCACGAGCACCTATGCGAGGTACGCCGAGAAGCACATCCGGCCCTTCCTCGGCACGCTCAAGGTCTGAGTCGTCCTGGGTCTGACGGAGGCCCGGCTCATGGGATTTCGACCGTCTCGCGGTCGTCCCGTGGGGCAGCGTAGAACGCCTGCTCGTACTCGGCCGGCGGCCGGTCGTCGAGGTAGCCGTGCAGGCGGGCGGTGTTGTGCCAGTGCACCCAGCTCAGCGTGGCGAGTTCGACGTCCTCGACGGTCTTCCACGGCTGCGGGCGGGTCCGCGGATGAGCTCGGCCTTGTAGTAGCCGTTGACCGTTTCGGCCAGGGCGTTGTCATAGGAGTCGCCCACGCTGCCGATCGACGGGACGGCGCCGATCTCGGCGAGCCGCTCGCCGTAGCGCACCGAGGTGAACTGCGACCCGGCGTCGGAGTGACACCGCAGCCCGTCCAGCCGAGTGCCGCGTGACCAGCGGGCCATCTCGAGGGCGTCGAGGACCATGCTGGTGCGCATGTGTGGCGCGACGCGCCACCCGACGATTGTGCGGGAGAACGCGTCGACGATGAAGCACACATAGGCGACTCCGGCCCAGGTCGGGACAGAGGTCAGGTCGGTGACCCACAGCTGGTTCGGTGCCTCGGCCTGGAAGTGGCGGTCCACCAGGTCGGGGGGGCGTGCGGCGGCGGGATCGGCCCGGGTGGTGCGCGTCTTCTTGGTCCGCCGGACGCCTTCGATCCCGGCCGTGCGCATGAGGCGGGCGACCTGGTCCCGTCCGACGTCGAGGCCGGCCCGGCGGGCCGCCTTCCAGAGCTTGCGGGCTCCGTAGACGCGGTAGTTGTTCTCCCACAACGCGATCAGCTGCGGCGTGAGCTCTGCGTCCCGGCGGGCCCGCTTCGAGGGCGGGCGGGACTTGGCGGCGTAGTAGGTGCTCGGGGCCACCTGCAGGACCCGGCAGATAGGCTCGACCCCGAGCGGCTTGCCCTCGACCACGTCGTCGCGGTGGGCGTCGATGAACGCCACTACCTGCGATGCTGGCGGTCGAGCTCCGCCCCGAAGAAACTGGCGGCCCGCTTCAAGATCTCATTCGCCCGGCGCAGCTCGCGGACCTCCTGCTCGAGCTCGCGGACCCGGGCGGCCTCGGCGGTGGTCACGCCGGGTTCGTGGCCGTCATCGATGTCGGCCTGGCGTACCCATAACCGGACCGACTCGACCCCGTAGCCGAGCTGCTCGGCCACCCGCTTCACGGTGCCGTGATCGTGGCCCAGCTCCGCGCGCAGGGTTCGGACCATCCGCACCGCGGCGGCCTTCTCCTCCTCGGAGTACCGACGCGTACTCGGCTTGCCCGGCGACTGCTCTTTCGGCATGACTCCATCCTCGTTTCCAAGGTCAGGAGCCTCCACCGGAACCAGGGCGAGTCATTCCGACGCCCAGGCGAAGCCCGGACCGGGGCCGTGGGCCGACGCGCCCATCTGGTCGACACGTCATCGTGACTCACCAGGACCGCACATGACCAAACCTGCCGACCTCGACCGCGACGCGGCTCGCTACCTCTACGGGCTGACAGCGGCGAAGCGCTTCGACCCCGCCGCGCACGGTTTGCGTCGGATGCGCCGGCTGCTTGAGCTCCTCGCCGATCCGCAGGAGGACGTCCCGGCCGTGCACATCGCCGGGACCCCCGGCAAGGGCACAGTGAACGCGCTGATCACCGCGCAGCTGGTGGGCCATGGGTTCCGCATCGGTTCGTTCATGTCACCCCACGTGTACAGCCTGCGGGAACGCTTCCTGTTCGACGGCCTGCCCATCGAGGCCGGTTTGCTGGCGGACCTGGTCGACGATGTGCGAGGTGCCGTCCACATCGGGGAGCAGGAGGGCAGGGGACGGCCGACGTTCTTCGAGGCCTGCACCGCGGTGGCGTTCACCGCGTTCCGCGGTCGAGCCGACTACGCGGTGGTGGAGACCGGGCTCGGCGGACTCTTCGACGCCACCAACACCCTCCGGCGCCCGGACAAGCTGGCGGTCCTGACGACGATCGGCATGGACCACGTCGAGATCCTCGGGCCCGAGATCACCGACATCGCCCGGCAGAAAGCCGGAATCCTGCCCACCGGCGGCGGGGCGGTCTCAGACATGCAACGCCCTGAGGTCGGCCGCGTGGTTGCGGCGGTGGCGGCGCGCCGTGACTGTCTCCTCGAGACCGCCTATCCACCGCAGCCCCACCCGAAGGACTCCAGCTGCGCGCCCGACCATCAGCGCCGCAAGCTGGCCGTCGCTTCGCGTCCTGTAGAGATCCTCGCCGCGCGGGACGGTTGGTGCCCCGATTCCGGCGCGCGACAGGCCGCGCTGGCGACAGTGCACCTACCGGGGCGTTTCCAGACCACCACCGTCTCCGGCATCCCCGTACTGCTCGACGGCTCGCACTACCCGTTGAAACTGTCCGCACTCGTCGCCGACCTGCGCGCGGCCTACCCCGGGCGCCGGTTCTGCTGGGCCGTCGCGTTCGCCGCAGACAAGGACGTCCCCGCGGCGCTGCAGGAGATCTCCCCGCTCGTAGAGGAGCTGGTCGTGACCGAGTTCCGCTCCGGCGACGACCATCCGCAAAGCGGTCCGCGTCGGCCGAGGCGATTGCGGCGGCTGCCAGAAGCATGACCCTGCCAACCCGCGTGGTGCCCTCCCACAGGAGGCGGTCAGGGCTGCATGGGAACCGGGGAGCGACCAGCACAGCGGCACACCGACCCCGGTGGTCGTGGCCGGCTCCTTCCACCTGCTCGCCGCCGCCACCGCGAGGGCCCCGGGCATCCCGTGATCCCTAACCACGCTACGAACTGGAGGTAGCCATGCGGCCTGAGCACGCAACGCCGCGCGCGCCCGACGCAGCAGACGGCCACCCGGGCCCGTTCGATCATGGCCCGCCGGGTCGTCCACGCGGAAGGACAGGTGTTGGGGGCACGCCGAGCGAGGAGGGTGGGCGGGCCGCCGATGAGCGCTCGTGCCCGGCAGCTTCCGGTCGCACGCGAATCATGGGGATTCTCAACGTCACCGCGGACTCCTTCTCCGACGGCGGCCGCTATCTCCACGTCGACCGCGCCGTCGCGCACGGGTTGCGCCTCGTGGCCGAGGGCGCCGATATCGTCGACGTGGGCGGTGAGTCAACACGACCCGGCGCGCAACGCGTGCCCGCCACGATCGAAACCGACCGAGTCGTGCCGGTCGTGCGTGAACTGGCCCGATCCGGGGTCACTGTCAGCATCGACACCACCCGTGCGAGCGTGGCCCGGGCAGCCGTCGCCGCGGGGGCACATCTGATCAACGACGTCAGCGGCGGCCTGGCCGACCCGTTGATGGTCGGCGCCGTCGCCGACTGCGACGTCCCCTATGTCGCCATGCACTGGCGCGCGCCGAGTGCCGACATGCACCGGTTCACCAGTTACGACGACGTGGTCACCGACGTCATCGCTGCGCTCGCGCGACGCCTCGACGCGCTGTCACGGGCGGGGGTCGATCTCACTCGGGTAATCGTCGATCCCGGGCTCGGCTTCGCCAAGACCGCCGAGCAGAACTGGACAATCCTCGGCAGGCTCGACGAGTTCAAGGCTCTCGGCCGGCCGATCTTAGTCGGAGCCTCCCGGAAGGCGTTCCTCGGCGCCGAGCTCGCGCGCGACGGTGTCACACCGCCACCGCCGGCGCGCGACACAGCTACGGCAGCCTATCGGCCATCGTCGCCCAGTCCAGGGTCGACTGCCTGCGCGTCCACGACGTTGCCGCGAGCGTGCAGGCCACCCGGATCGCAGCCGCGGTGCGCCGCGGCCGCGACGGCGCCGGCACGCTCCGATCGAGGAAGCAGAAGTCGACCTTCGCAACCGAGGGTTCACCCGCGTCGACGCCGAGCCCGTTTCGCCAACCGGACCGGGGCCGTCGTGAAGCGGATGGTCGGTTCACAGAAACCGCCTAGCGTCCTGCACCACATTCAGCGTCGAGCGGAGGTATTTCAATGACCGAGATCCTGGACCGGCCCCAAACCGACCGGACCGGCGCCGGCATCGGACCGGACGCCGAGATCGTCGCCCGCGCTACCGCGCTGGTGCCCCTGATTCGTGAGCACGCGGCGCGGTCGTCCGAGGAGCGGCGGGTCGTGCCGGAGGTCGTGGACGCCCTGGAGCAGGCCGGGCTGTTCAAGCTCCTGGTCCCAGCTCGGCTGGGTGGCCTCGAGGCGAACCTGCGCACCACGATGGAGTGCATCGCCGAGGTCGGGCGTGGTGACGGTTCCACCGCCTGGGCGGTCGCGCTGCTCAACGTCTGCACCTGGTTCTCCACCACCTTCAGTGACGAGGCGCAGCAGGAGATGTTCGGCACGCCGGACGCGAAGGCCTGCGGCATCTTCTCCCCGCCGCTGAAGTCCGAGCGTGTCGAGGGCGGCTACCTGGTCAGCGGCCGCTGGTCCTACTCCTCGGGCTCGTTCGCAGCCACCTGGGCCACCCTGGGCATCGGCTTGGAGGGCGACGGCGACCCCCGCGCACTCGCGCTGATCCCGGCCGAGGCTTGGACGATCGAGCCCACCTGGTTCGTCGCCGGGATGAAGGGTTCGGGCAGCGACACGATCGTCGTCAACGACCACTTCGTGCCCGACCACCGCATCCAGCGCTTCACCGACATGGTCGAGGGCAGCTTCCGCACCTCGCACAAGGGTGACGAGCAGAACGCGAACATGGCCTTCATCCCGGTCGCCGCGCTGATCCTCGTCGGCGCCCAGGTCGGGCTCGCTCGGCACGCCCGCGAGCGGACGCTCGCCGGCGTTCCGTCGAAGAACGTCGCCTACACCTGCTACACCAACGCCAAGAACAGCCCCACCCACCAGATCCAGACCGCCGAGGCGATCTCCCGCTTCGACCAGGCCGAGCTGCTGATGCAGCGCGCCTGCGCCGACGTCGACGGAGCCGCTGCAGCAGGTGTCCAGCTCGACAAGCTCACCCGTGCCCGCGTCCGCAACGACACCGGCATCATCGGCGAGCTGGTCAAGGACGGCATCGACAAGCTGATGAGCGTGAACGGAGCCTCGTCGTTCGCCGACGCGAACGTGCTCAGCCGCATCTGGCGCGACTCGGAGATCGCGGGCCGCCACGCGCTGGTGATGCCCGAGCTCGGCAAGGAGGCCTACGGGCGCATGCTCCTGGGCACCGACGAGCCACTCACCCTGGACGTCTGACCCCGGTCTTCCGGCAGCCGCGACTGCCGGAGACGTCCTCATCCGCCGGCACCACGGCGGCTCACGGCGCGGCCGTCGCACGCCCCGGCGTCGCGATGGCCGTGCCTGCACGTGCACGCGCCGGATTCCTCTGAGCTGGAAGCGAGACGACGTTGTCCGTGTCCGACCCCACCGATGTGTCACCGACCGGCGACACACCGCAGGCCGCCGAGGCCTCGGCCAGCGCATCCTCGACCACTGCCTCATCGACCGGTCACTCCACCAAGCGGGGCCGCCGCAACCTCGCCGGCGTAGCCCTCGGCAACGCTCTCGAGTGGTACGACTGGACCGCCTACGCGGTCTTCGCCAGTTTCTTCAGCACACAGATCTTCGCCCCTGAGGACCCGAATGCGGCCATCCTCGCGACCTTCGCCGTCTTCGCCGTCGGCTTCGCGGTCCGACCGGTCGGCGGCATCTTCTTCGGCTGGCTGGCCGACCGGCACGGTCGCAAGGCATCGCTGCTGCTGGCGATCGCCTGTGCCTCCGGCGGCATGCTGCTGATCGCCGTGGCCCCCACCTACTCCCAGGCGGGTCTGCTCGGCGCGGTGGTGCTGCTGATCGCGCGCCTCCTGCAGGGCGTCGCGCACACCGGCGAGGTCGCCGCCGCCTACACCTACGTCGCCGAGGCGGCACCGGCTCGCCGGCGCGGCCTGTGGGCGAGCTCGATCTTCACCTCAGGCACGGCGGCGATCCTGGTGGCGACGATCCTGGGCGCGATCCTCACCTCGGTGCTGTCCAAGGAGGCCATGACCGCGTGGGGCTGGCGGCTGCCCTTCATCCTCGGTGCGGTCATCGCGCTGTTCACCCTCTACCTGCGCCGCAAGCTCGACGAGACCGAGGCGTTCACCACCAAGCAGCAGGAAACCCAAGCCGACCGGGTCGTCGAACGCACCTCCTCCTCGGCGCCGGCGCCGAAGCCGGGGCTGGTCGCGGGACTGTGGGCCAACCGGACCGCTGCGCTGCGAGTCTTCGCGATGGGGGCGGCCCTCGGTGTCTTCTACTACACCTGGGCCATCGGGGCCCCCTCGTGGGCAGTCAGCGCGCTGAAGATCCCAGCCCAGTCCGCGCTTTGGGCCAGTGTGATCGCGCAAGCGATCGGGCTGCTGGCCCTTCCGCTGGTCGGATCCCTGTCCGACCGGATCGGACGGCGTCCCGTCATGATCGCGTTCGGTCTGCTCGGCGCCCTCCTCGCCTGGCCGCTGGACCTGTTGGCTCACGGCGGGACCGCCTGGCACTTCGGGCTGGCCATGACCGGCGGGTTGCTCGTGTTCGCCCTGCTCGGCGCGGTCTACCCGGCGGTTATCGCCGAGTTCTTCCCCACCGGTGTGCGCGCCTCGGGTATTGCGGTGCCCTACGCGCTGGCAGCGACCCTGTTCGCCGGGACCGCGCCCTACCTGCGGCAGTGGCTCGGCCAGATCAATCTGAACGGGGTGTTCGTCGCTTACGTCGCGGCAACCGCGCTGCTGACCGCGTGGGTGATGTTCCGCGCGCCGGAGACGCGAGGCATCGACCTCACCGAGAAGCGCTGACCCAAACACCGCCCGCAGGAGGTCGGTACCAGCAGAAACATCAAGCCGGTAGCCCCTCGAGCCCCGAGCCCCTGAGCGAGCCGGTCGCCGCCGGACCAGCAGGTCTCCGCGGCGGCAGACTCGCGCCACAATCGCTGTTCCACGTGCACGACCGAGCGGAGTGACCCCATGCAGAGCGGCATGTTCGACGTCGACGGCGCCCAGCTGTACTACGAGATCCGAGGAGAGGGCCCGGCGGTACTGCTCATCCCCGGGGCCGGCGGCGACGCCGGCTACTTCACCGGCCTGGCCGACAACCTCGCCGACGCCTTCACCGTGATCACCTACGACCGGCGCGGCAACTCCCGCAGCACCGGACGACTCGACGCCCCGATGAAGCTGACCGACCAGGCCGACGACGCCCGTGCACTGATCGAGGGTCTGGCCGGCGGCCGAGCACTCGTCTACGGCAACAGCGGCGGCGCCATCGTCACCCTGGACCTGGCCGCCCGCCACCCGGAGGTCGTCCGTGGCGCGGTCGCCCACGAGCCCCCGGTCATCGGGGTGCTGCCTGCGGACGACCCGTGGTTCGACTTCTTCGACCGGCTGGGAGCCCGCTACGCCGAGGTCGGCCCGCAAGCCGCTGGTGGCGAGTTCATCGCCACGATCCGCGGCGAGGGCACCTACGCCTGGCCCGAGGACCTGCTGCAGCGCTTCGCCGGCAACGCCGACTACCTCTTCAGGTGGGAGTGGGAGGCGTGGGGCCGGTTCCTGCCGGACGAGACGGCCCTGTCGAAGGTCGACTTCCCCCTGGTGCTCGGCGCGGGTGCGGCAGATCGCGGGCTCTACTACGGCCGCCCCTCAGTGGAGATCGCTTCACGGATCGGGGCGCCCTGGGTGGAGTTCCCGGGCATCCACCTCGAGTTCGTCCCGCGCCCGGACGTCTTCGGCGCGGCGCTTCGGGCAGTTCTGACCTACATGCACACCAGCACCGACTCGGTGCCTCCTCAGTGGAACACCGCCCGCGACAGCTGACTGATTCTCACCCACGGACCCGGGGCCTCACCACCCGTGGGGTGAGGCCCCGCCGCGTCGCGCTCGCCCGCTCCCGCTCAGATCTCGGCCAGCCGGTGGAAGCGACTGCCGTGGAACACCAGAGGAGCGGCGGCGTGGTTGGCGAAGACCTGCTGGATCTGCAGTAGCACGATCGCGTGGTCACCCGCCGGGACCTCGCTGTGCAGCGTGCAGTCCAGCAGGGCGGTGGCCTCGTTGATGAAGATTGCGCCATCCTCGCCGCTGAACCAGTCGACGTCGGCGAAGCGGTCCCCGGTCTTAGCCGACAGCGTCCTGCAGGCGCGATCCTGGGCGGCGGATAGGACGCTGAGCCCGATCCGAGCAGCGCCGCGCAGGAGCGGCCAGGTTCGGGAGCTGTTCTGGACGCAGACCGACACCAGCGGTGGGTCCATTGATACCGAGGTGAACGAGCTGGCGGCCATGCCGACGGGCACTCCGTCGACCTGCGCGCAGACCGCGGTCACTCCGCTGGGAAAGCAGCCGAAGACCGAGCGCAGCAAGGCGGTGTCCCCGGGTGATGGGCGAAGCAGGGACGGAGCAGTCATCACTATCTCCTCGTCGGCGAGTACGTCGGCTCGAGGCTAGTGAGCAGCGGTGGCTCCACCAGCCGGAAAGCGTTCAGATGCAGCCGTTGCGCGAAAGGAGCGCGCTTTCGCGATCCGGATGGCCGACACGCGATTCGGCTCGTGCCGTCCACGGGTGGTTCCTAGCGTGGCGCCCAACCTGACGGAAGGAACGACATGGTCGTCGAGCATGCCTACATCACCGTCGCCGCCGGCCGCGAAGCCGACTTCGAGGCGGCGTTCGTCAAGGCGCAGCCGATCCTGGCCGGCGCGCAGGGCTGTCGGGACTCGGCGCTGTTCCCAGACGTCGAGCTCGCCGGCGCCTACCTGCTCCGGGTCACGTGGGAGCGTCTCGAGGACCACCTGGAGGTGTTCCCGGACAGCGACGCGGGCAGGGAGTTCGCCGCGCACGTCGCGCACTTCTTTGACGGACCGCCCCAGGTTCGGCACTTCGGCGCCGACCCCGTCAGCGCCTAGGAGGACGACGTGGACTTCACCGTCGATACCGCCACAGCGGCTGTCGAGGCCAGCTTCGACGCGACCCCCGATCCGCGGCTGCGCGAGATCCTGCAGAGCCTGACTCGGCATCTGCACGGCTTCGTCCGCGAGACCTCACCCTCGATCGAGGAATGGAACAGCGCGATCGAGTTCCTCACCGATGTCGGCAAGACCTGCACCGACACCCGGCAGGAGTTCATCCTGCTCTCCGACGTGATGGGGGTGTCCATGCTGGTGGAGACCATCAACGGCCAGGATGTGGGCACCGAGAGCACCGTGCTCGGCCCTTTCCACATGACCGAGTCCCCCGCGC
The DNA here is from genome assembly GCF_040648315.1 of Pseudonocardia sp. NPDC049154. Lineage (NCBI taxonomy): Bacteria > Bacillati > Actinomycetota > Actinomycetes > Pseudonocardiales > Pseudonocardiaceae > Pseudonocardia > Pseudonocardia sp. NPDC049154. Next base: position 25,822 of record NZ_JBEZDN010000052.1, on the reverse strand, counting down.
GAGAGCTCGGCGAGTCCATCGATCTGCTGGGCGGGGGCCGGGCTTGTGTGGTGTCGGGGACGGTGCGCAGCACGGCCGGCACGCCGCTGGCGAATGCGCTGGTCGACGTCTGGCAATGCACCGAGGACGGCTTCTACGACGTCCAACAGCCGCACGTGCAGCCGGAAGGCAATGGTCGGGGGCTGTTCCGCACCGACGAGCAGGGCAGGTTCTGGTTCCGCACCGTCGTGCCCTCGCACTACCCGATCCCGACCGACGGACCGGTCGGACGGCTGCTGCAGGCGACCTCCCGCCACCCCTACCGCCCAGCGCACGTGCACTTCATCGCAGCCGCCGACGGCTACGAGGAGGTCACCACGCACGCCTTCGTCGCGGGCAGTGCCTACATCGACTCCGACGCCGTGTTCGCGGTGAAGAAGGGGCTGCTCGTCGACTTCGTCGAGACCGACGACACAGTCCTCGCCGCCGAGTTTGGAGTGGAGCCCCCCTTCATCCACGCCAGGTTCGACATCGAGCTACAGGAGAAGGAGACGCTGTGAGCGACCGGGACGGCGGGGCGGCGCAGACCGAGTTCGTCTATGACGCCCTACCCATGCGGGTGTTGTTCGGGTCGGGCCGACTCGCTCACCTGCCAGACGAGGTGGATCGGCTCGGGTTGCGCCGTGTGCTGGTGCTGTGCACCCCCGGGCGCCGCGAGTTGGGCCAACGCGCCGCCGAGCTGCTCGGCGACGCGGCGATCGGCGTGTTCGACGGGGCGAGAATGCACGTCCCCGTCGACGTCGCCGAGGCGGGTGTGGCCGAGGCCCGGCGACTTGACGCGGACGGGTGCGTCGCCATCGGTGGCGGCTCGACCATCGGACTGGCCAAAGCCATCGCCCGCGACACCGGCCTTCCCAGCGTCTGCGTGCCGACCACCTACTCCGGCTCGGAGATGACACCGGTGTGGGGCCTGACCGAGGACGGCGACAAACGCACCGGTCGCGACCCGGTGGTCCTGCCCCGCAGCGTCGTCTACGACCCCGAGCTGACCGTCGGCCTCGCGGCACACACCTCCGCCGCGAGCGGGGTCAACGCCCTCGCCCACGCCGTCGAGGCCCTCTACGCCCCGGACGTGTCGCCGGTGATCGCGCTCCTGGCCGAGGAGGCGGCGCGAAGCCTCGCCAGCGCACTCCCGGCGGTCGTCCGCGCCCCCGCGGACGTGACAGGGCGGGCCCTGGCGCTGCGCGGAGCCTGGCTGGCCGGGGCCTGTCTCGGCGCGACCACCATGTCCCTGCACCACAAGCTCTGCCACGTGCTCGGGGGCCTGCTCGACCTGCCGCATGCCGAGACCCACACCGTGGTGCTGCCACACGTCGCCGCGTTCAACCTCGAAGCCGCACCGCGGGCAGCGGCCGCGCTGCGCCGCGCCCTCGGGGCCGACGACCCGGCCCGAGCCCTCTACGAGCTCAATCGGATGCTCGAGCTTCCCAGCTCGCTCGCCGAGCTCGGCGTGGCCCGCGCGGATCTGTCCGCGGCCGCAGACGCCGTCCTCGCGCGACCCTACATCAATCCGCGCCAGGCCGACCGGGACGCCGTGCTGGGCCTCCTACAAAACGCCTGGGCCGGCACCGTCCCGAACGCCGCGGCAGAACCTCTCCCCGCCGTGGCCGCGATCTCAACGAGGAGCATCTGATGAGCGGTCGTATCGACGTCCACAACCATCTCATTCCGCCGCGCTACCAAGCCCGCCTCGACGAGCGCGGGCTCACCGCCGGGGGCCTGCCCGCACCGGCCTGGTCCGAGGACCTGGCCCTCGCCGCGATGGACGCCCACGGCGTGGAGACGGCCATCGTGTCGGTGTCCACCCCCGGCGTGCACCTGGGCGACGACGCCGAAGCCCGCGAACTGGCCCGCCACGTCAACGAGTACGCCGCCGAGCTCGCCGCCCGGCACCCGGGCCGGTTCGGGTTCTTTGCCACGGTGACGCTGCCCGACGTCGAAGGAGCGCTCGCCGAGACCGCGTACGCCTTCGACGAACTGCACGCCGACGGGCTGATCCTGCTGGCCAACGTCGACGGTCGCTACCTCGGCGACCCCGAGTTCGAGCCGCTGCTGGCCGAGCTCGACCGCCGTCACGCCGTCGTGTTCGTGCATCCCTCGAAGCTGCCCGGCCCAGCCGCCGACGGCATCCCTCCCTACATCGCCGACTTCCTGCTCGACACCACGCGCACGGCGGTCAGTCTGGTCCGCGCAGACGTGATCCGCCGCCACCCCAACATCACCTTCATCCTGTCCCACGGTGGCGGCTTCATCCCGTTCGCCGCCCACCGCCTGGCCATGACGATGACGTTCGACTCGGGCCGCACCGTCGAGGACTTCCTCGCCGATCTCGCGTCCTTCCGCGTGGACACCGCACAGACGTCCAGCCCGACGAGCCTCCCGGCGGCGCTGGAGTTCTTCGGAGCGGATAAGGTCATCTTCGGCACCGACTGGCCGCACGCCTCCAACTCCGGTGTCGCGTACTTCACGCAGCGGTTCGCCGAGTTCGACCTCGACGCTACGACGCGGCGGACGATCGAGATCGACAACGCCCGAGCACTACTGCCGCGCTACACAGCACTGCACGCCTGAACACGCTCGGCGCGGCTCCCGCCCGTGCTAGCTGCGGGCGCGGCGCAGCGTCTCCGACGGTGCTTGACCGAAACGCTCGCGGTAGGCGTCGGCAAACCGCCCGGGGTGGGTGAACCCCCAGCGGAAGGCCACGTCGGTTACCGAGCCGACGCCTCCCACCAGGTCGTGATGAACGCGCTCGAGCCGCACGACGCGCAGATACACCATCGGCGACATGCCCATCTGCTCGCGGAACCCCTGCTGCAACCGGCGCCCGCTGACCCCGGCGGTCTCGGCCAGGCTCGTCAGCGTCCACGGCTGCTCCGGGGCGGTATCGATGGCGTCGACGACGCGCTTGACCGTCCGCGACCGGACAGGTCGGCGATCGTCGCGCAGGGCCTCGAAGAAGTCGTGCGGCTGCGCACGCAGCAGGGAGCTGATCACCAGGCGCTCGAGTTGCTCGCGATGCGCCGTGAACTGCCTCCCCAGGCTCTGCTCGGCCTCCAGATCGGCCAGCAGCAGCCGCACCACTCGGAGCCAGCTTCGGCCCGCGGGACCGGTCAGGTCGAAGCCCAGCGAGAAGCGGACCGAGGACGACACCGGCCGCCCGATCATCGCCTCCAGCTCACTCTCCAACGCGCGGCGGTCGATCTTGATGCACAGCTGCCCCGCGTCGGCTCCCCACCGGGGCAGATAGGTGTGCTCCCGCGGGGTGAACACCGCCGCCATACCGGGCCGCGCCACGACGCGCTGCCTACCACAGAACGATTCGACGGCCCCGGACAGCGCCACGTTGACGTGGTAGGCCCCCAGGGCGCCCGGATCCAGCGCGGTCTCGGTGCCGAAGCGGACAAAACCCAACGTCAAGTGGGTCAGCTCGATCGCGCTGAGCAGCGAATGCCTCAAGGTGCCGTCATGACCGGTCGGCTCGACCTTCGCGGGATAGAACACCCCGTTCAGGCTGTCCCGGAAGACATCGAACTGCGCCGCCCGACACAGCTCGAAACCGTCAAGGACGCTCGGCTCACCGTCGCCGCCCGCCAAGACCGGTTCGATCATCATCGATCGCTCCATCGACTGACTCCTCGGAAGAGCGCGGGCGGGGCCTCGCCGCCGCCACGGTCAGCGGCCAAGAATTTCTAGACCGCTGTGACCGGAAATGTAGGTGCAGGTGGGCCCGCTGTCAAACGCCGTCCGGGGATGTTCGCTTATGGTGTAGTCGTGGGGGAGTGCACGGGTGTGAGGAGCGGCCCCGGCCGTCCGCGGACGCCTGGCGTTGAGCGGGCTGTGGTCGAGGCCGCGCTGCGCGTGCTGGCAGGGCAGGGCCTGGAGAGTTTTTCGGTGGCAAAGGTCGCCGCCGAAGCCGGAACCACCAAGGCAACGGTCTACTCGCGCTATCCCAACCGCATGGCCCTCATCGGGGCTGCGCTGGCGCACCTGCGGGTCGAGGATCTGCCCGAGCCCGTCGGGGACGTTCGACGTGAGCTGATCCAACTACTCGACCACATGGCGGCGCAGTACGAGCGCATCGGCGGGATGAGCATCGTGGGGTCATGTCTGGCAGCCGAGCAGCGGATGCCCGAGCTGCTCGACACCATCCGCGACTCGACCTTCCGGCCGCGCCGGCAGACCTTCATCGACGCCCTGACACGAGGCCAGCAGGCCGGCCAGATTCGAGACGGGATCGACTTGGAGCAGGTGGTCAGCGGCTTGATCGGCGCCTACTACGGCGACCGGCTCGCCGGCCTGGATGCCGGCGGTCCCGGATGGGCGGAGCGGGTCGTCGACCTCAATCTGATCGGGATAGCTCATCCGTCCTACCTGCATGGCCAGTCGAGCTGACCGTCTCACAGCCCGTTGGCTTCACGACCGTTTCGTGATGCGGACAGTTTGTGCCGCCCACGGATAGCCCGCCTTCGCAAGGACCCCTAGCCTCCGGCCGGGCATCGTCCGAGGAGGTCCGATGGCGCATCGTGTCGACGCGTATCAATCTGCGCCACGCGCCCGACGGGAACGGCAGCCGTCCAACGCGCGATCTCGGCCCTTGCAGCCGGTCGGATGATCGTCGTCGCCCACGATGCCGACCGGAGGAAGGAAGGCGACCTCATTTTGGTCGTCGCCGTGGTGTCGGTGCTGTGGCTGGGCACGACGACCAGCCCACAGCGGCGGCAACTGGCACTGCAGAGGAGCGTGCCCGCACTCTCAACGCGCTGGCCGGCCCGGCCACCAGCCCGGACGAGCTGCGTAGGCCGAGACGTGTCTTCCCGCTCAGCGCCCGCGGCGGCGGCGTGCTCGTGCGCAGGTCATACCGAAGCCGCCGTCGCCCGGCGTCATCCAACGCCGCACTGGTCAACCTGATGCGGCAGCCCGGCTGCAACGAGCGGGTGCGCGCCTGGGGAGGCGTCGGGGTACCGGTCGATTTCCGGATGCTGGCCGATGGAGAAGGTCGGGGGCGGACCCAGGACGCGCTCAACCACAAGTAGCCCACCCACGAGAAGGACGAGCAGGTCCGGATCGCCAACCAGAAGATCCTGGCCCGCCTCGACCCGGCGGCGGAGACGCGCCCGGACTGGATGCGCGAGGGCTTACCGTCCGGCTCGGGGACCACCCGGCCGCGTCACACGGGGTCACTACCCGACATCGTTCCCTCGCCTGCCGTCGTTGCCGGGAGCGAACCGAGAGGAGCGACCATGACCAGCACGGTCCCGAACACGATGCGCGCCGTCGTCCTGGACGCACCGGGCCCGCCCGAGGCCCTGACTATCCGCGAGCTGCCCGTGCCGACCCCCCGAGCCCGGCTGGGTGCTCATCCGGGTTACCGCCTTCGGGCTCAACCGGTCCGAGCTGCACACCCGGCTCGGGCTCGCCGAGGGCGTGACCCTCCCGCGTGTGCTCGGGATCGAGGCGACCGGGGTCGTCGTGTCCGCGCCGGGCGGCGAGTTCGCCGGAGGCACGCAGGTCGTGGCGATGATGGGTGGGATGGGCCGCGCGTTCGACGGCGGCTACGCCGAGTACACCTGCGTCCCCGCGAGCCAGGTCGTCCCGTTCCACAGCGACCTCGATCCCGCGGTGATCGGCGCGGTGCCGGAGATGCTGCAGACCGCCTACGGCTCGCTCACCGTCGGCCTCGACGTCCGGCCCGGCCAGACGCTGCTGGTCCGCGGCGGGACCTCCTCGGTGGGGCTCGCGGCCGCAATCCTCGCCAAGCGCCAGGGCCTGAGGGTCCTGGCGACCACGCGCGACCTGGCCCGGGCGGACGTGCTCACCCGGGCCGGCGTCGACCACCCGATCCTGGACGACGGCGCGGTGGCCGCCCGGGTCCGCGAGATCGTGCCCGAGGGCGTGGACGCGGCCCTGGAGCTGGTCGGCACCCCGACGCTGCCGGACACCCTGGCCGCGACGCGGGTGCATGGCGTGGTCTGCATGTCCGGGATGTTGTCCAACGTGTGGACGGTGCCGGACTTCTACCCGATCGACTACATCCCCCGCGGTGTCCGGCTCACCGGCTACAGCGGCGACGCCTCCGACCTGCCCGCCGAGGTCCTCCAGACCTTCCTCGACGACGTCGCCGCAGGCCGCGCCACCGTCCCGATCGCGCGGACCTACCGGCTGGACGAGATCGTCGAGGCCCATCGGTTCATGGAGCACGGCAGCGCGGGCGGGAAGCTGGTCGTCGTCCCCTCTACGCCGTGAGGCCCCGCAGGGCCGCGTCGACCACCCGACCGGCCCAGTCGCCGTCCGTGTCCAAGCCTGCCAGGTGGTCGGCGTAGAGGTTCCCCACGATCATGCTGACCGCGCGGTCGACGTCGACGTCCGCACGGAGCTCGCCCCGGTCAACGCCCGCGCGCACCGCGGCCGCGAAGTGCGCCCGGCGGGGGAGGAGCGTGCTCCGGCGGATCTGCGCGAGCAGGTCGCCGGAGAGCGGCTCGTCGGCCAGGCAGTTGCCAATGATCGCCATCCCGCCGACCTCGGCGTACTGGCGCCGCATCGCCTCGAGGAGGGCGACGAGGTCGTCCCGCACGTTGTCCCCGGGCTCGGGGACGTGGTCGACCTGGAGGTGGGTGAGTGCGGCCCCGACGAGTTCGGTCTTGTTGCTCCACCGGGTGTAGACGGTCACCTTGGACACGCCCGCCGCCGCGGCGACCCGGTCCATCGACATGCCGGCCAGGCCCTCGATGGCCAGGAGCTTGATCGTCGCCTCGAGGACCGCCGTGTCCTTCGAACGGTCGCGGCTCCGTCCCCGTCGGGGACGCGGCTCCGCGGCCGCCTCGTCCGTCATGGGTCGACTCTACGACGCCCACGACGGACGCCGTTGACACCGGGTCGGGCGGACCGTATGTTCCTGTACGCGTTCGTTCAGTTTAGCGACACGGAACGAATCGCTGGTGCGCACTTCGCCGTCATCTCGAACCGACAAGGACGTGAGGTTCCCATGACCGAATCCACCCTGCCCGAATCCCTCCCGCCCGAACCGGTCGACCCCGCCGTGCGGCCGTCACCGGTCGCCCCGGCGGACGGCTCCGTGACGCCGCGGGCACGTCGGCGGGCCGTGACCGCCGTCGCGATCGGCAATCTTCTCGAGTGGTACGACTTCGCGGTTTACGCGGGTCTGGCGGCGGTGCTCGCCGGCCTGTTCTTCCCGGCAGGGGACCCCTTGGTCTCGCTGCTGGCGTCGTTCTCGGTCTTCGCGGTCGGATTCGCCGCCCGACCCGTCGGCGCGATCGTCTTCGGTCGGATGGCGGACCGGTACGGGCGTCGACCCACCCTCCTGGTCGTCATCACCGTGATGGGCGCGGCGACGGTCCTGATCGGGATCATGCCGACCTACGCCATCGCGGGTGTGTGGGCGGCATTGCTCCTAGTCCTCGCGCGGACGGCGCAGGGGCTGTCGGTCGGCGGCGAGTTCAGCTCGTCGACCGCGTTCCTGGTGGAGTTCGCTCCCCGGGGCAAGCGGGGTCTCTACGGGTCGATCGCCTATCTGACCGCGTGCCTCGGGTCCTTCGTCGGGCTCGGCGTCGTGTTCCTGGTCCGGTCCCTCTCGACGCCGGAGTTCCTCGCCACCTGGGGATGGCGTATCCCGTTCCTGCTCAGCTTCCCGCTGCTCGCGATCGGGCTCTACATACGGCTGAAGGTCCAGGAGTCGCCCGCCTTCCGAACCGCCGCGCCGTCGGACGAAGGCCCCCTCACGACCTCAGTCCGGACCCAGCGACGCGGGATGTTCTCGCTGTTCGGCATCACGGTCGGCTTCGCCGTGTGCTCGTACACCGTGCTCGCGTTCGTCGTGAGCTACGTGACGACGGTGCTCCGGTACCCGCCGAGCCTCGCCTACACCTCGATCCTGATCTCGACCCTCCTCGGATCGGTCAGCATCCCGTTCTTCGGTGCGCTCTCCGACCGGGTAGGGCGGCGGCCGGTGATCCTGGCCGGCGCGATCGGCACCGCACTGGTCGCCTACCCGGCCTACCTGCTGTTGAGCGTGGGCACCATGGCGGCCGCGATCGCCGGGCAGCTGCTGATCTGGCTCTTCATGGCGATGCTCTGCGGTGCCTGCCCCGCGGCCTTCTCCGAGATGTTCCCGACGCGCCTGCGGACGACCGCGGTCGGGGTCTCGTACTCGCTGGCCCTCGCCCTGTTCGGCGGCACGACGCCGTTCGTCTCCACCTGGCTCATCGAGTGGACCGGCTCGGTCGTCGCCCCCGCGGCCTTCGTGGTCGCCACCGCACTGGTCAGCATGGTCGCCGCCCTCCGCATGCGGGAGACCGTGCGATTCGACCTGCCCGACTGACCCATCCCGAGACGAAGGGGTCCGATCATGGAGTTCCTACGCAACGCGTGGTACCTCGTCGCCTGGTCCGGCGACGTCAAGCCCAATGAGCTGCTCGGCCGGACGGTGCTGGAGCGGCCGCTGGTGCTGCTCCGCGGCGCCGAGGGCGACCTCGTCGCCCTGGACGACCGCTGCCCGCACCGCTTCGCTCCGCTGTCGCGGGGGCGGTTCGACGGGCGCACGATCGCCTGCGGCTACCATGGGCTCGAGTTCGACACCACCGGCACGTGCATCCGCAACCCGCACGGCGCGGGCAGGATCCCGCGCGCGGCGACCGTGAGGCGCCATCCCGTCGTGGAGCGCCACGGCGCCGTCTGGCTGTGGGCGGGGGACCGGGAACCCGACCCGTCGATGATCCCCGACTTCTCCCGGCTCGACACGGACGACACCACCACGCGTCGCGACCACCTCGTGATGGACGTGCCCTACGACCTGATCGTCGACAACCTGCTCGATTGCAGCCACACGAGCTTCCTGCACGACGGCATCCTCGGCAATGAGGGCATGCTGGACACCGCGACCGAGGTCACGCAGGTCGGCACCACGATCAACGTCATCCGCTCGTCGGAGTCGGTGCCGCCGCCGGGCATGTTCGACATGCTCTTCCACAACGACGGCGCGCCGGTCGACACCTGGACGGACTTCCGCTGGGACCCGCCCTCCCACCTGCTGCTCGACGTCGGCGTGACCGCCCCGGGCAGGCCGCGGGAGGAGGGCGTGGGCTACTTCGGCACCCACATCCTCACGCCCGAGACCAGCACCACGACCCACTACTTCACGACGGCCTCGCGCTGGGGGGTCCGGCCGGGGACCGAGTCCGACGAGATGCGCCTGAAGATCTCCGACATGCGCCGGTTCGCGTTCGAGGAGCAGGACGAGCCCATGATCCGGGCACAGCACGCGACCATCGCCGCGTTCGCCCGAGCGGAGGGTGCGCCCACCAGGCCGGTGCTCCTCGAGACCGACTCCGGCGTGGTGCGGTGGCACCGCATCATGGACGGGTTGATCGCCGCGGAGCGCAGGGATGCCTGAGCCCCTCCGGAAGGTTCGGGTCGACCGGATCGTCGACGAGGCGGAGGGCGTCCGGTCCTTCCGCCTCGTCGGGCTCGACGGGGACCGCCTCCCCCCGGCGACCCCGGGCAGCCACGTGGACGTGCAGACCCCGGGCGGCCCGATCCGCCAGTACTCGCTCTGCGACCCCGACGACCACGTGATCGCGGTCAAGCTCGAGGCCGGGTCACGTGGGGGCTCGGCGGCGATGCACCGGGTCGAGGAGGGCGACGTCCTCGAGATCGGCGCTCCGCGGAACGCCTTCGGTCTCGTCGAGGAGGCGCGTCGCCACGTGCTGGTCGCCGGGGGCATCGGCATCACCCCCGTGCTCGCCATGGCCCGGCACCTGGCCCGGCGCGGCGCGGGCTTCGAGCTGCACTACTTCGCCCGGTCCGAGGCCCACATGGCATTCCGCGAGGTCATCACCGAGGGACCGTGGAGAGGGGCGGCGTACCCGCACGTCGGGCTCGACCCCGACGGCACCTGCGCCGTGCTGCGGGCCGTGCTGCGCGAGCCGACGGCCGGGGTGCACGTCTACACCTGCGGACCCGGGCCGCTGATGGACGCCGTGCGAGCGGTGGCGCAGGGGGCAGGCTGGGCTGCCGAGCAGCTCCACGAGGAGCGGTTCTCCGCAGCCCCGGTCGAGGTCGGGGCGTCGGGGTTCCGGGTCGAGCTCGCCAGGTCGGGCATCGCGGTCGAGGTCGGCGCGGCCGAGAGCGTGCTGGATGCTCTCGGCCGCGCGGGGATCGAGATCGACTACTCGTGCGAACAGGGGATCTGCGGCACCTGCGTGACCCCTGTCCTGGCCGGCGACGTCGACCACCGCGACGACTACCTCACCGATGAGGAGAAGGCGGAGGGCGACCGGATGTGCGTGTGCGTGTCGCGCTGCCGGGGCGAGCGCCTGCAGCTCGACCTCTGAGGTGGCCGGTACCTCGCCCTGCCATGACCCGGCACGACTCCTCACGCCGTGGCGGGCTTCGGGAGTCCCCACGACTGCAGGCACAGGACGTAGAAGAGCGTCCACAACACCATCCCGTCCATCCAGCCCAGGGCGTTGCCGTCAATGTTCTCGGTCATCGGCGGCTCGTGGAGCAGGCCGCCCGCCAGGACGTGGAAGTAGAGGAAGAAGGTGCCGATCCCGAGCAGCAGCGTGATGATGATGCGGGCGGCGTAGCGGCCGGGGGCGGGCAGCCCGTCGGGCTTGTTGGCGAAGCAGTTCTGCCACAGGATCATCCAGAACACCCAGCACACGCCGAGCTGCGCGGTGAAGCTCACGGCCGCAGGACCGAGGGCGGCGACGTCCGCGGGGCCGAGGAGCAGCTCCGTGAGCGGGCGCAGGGCGAAGAAGATGCCGGTGCCGAGCAGGACGTTGCCGAGGGTGGAGGCGAGCGCCACCCGCCCGGGCGTCCCGGCCAGCCGCCACGGCCAGTTTTCGGTCAGCAGACCGGTCACGACCACCGCGATGATCATGCAGTAAACCAGCCGATGAGGGTGTTCGCATCGAGGATCGCCGTGTCGGCGCCCCACTCCGCGACCGCGGGCACGGCGAGGACGAGGAACAGCACCGTGCTCGGCAGGATCAGCATGCTGATCTGGCCGAACCCGAGCCAGGGCTGGGGCAGCCCGGACTTGGTCCACGGCCGGTTCCCCCAGTTCACCACGCTCATCACGTAGAAGAAGAAGCCGAACAGGACCCACAGCGCCCCGGCGAGGTAGCCGGTCCCCTCCGCCCGCCCGCCCGCGAAGGTCGGGTCGAGGGCGCCGTAGCCGAGCGCGAACGCACCGTGATGCCGAGGGCGAGCGCGCAGGCCGTCAGGATCAACGCCAGTCCCCGCCACGGTTGGCGCAGGCGGTCGAACCCGTGCCACTCCAGGTTGAAGCCGAGCCACACGACCGCGATTAGGCCCCAGAAGACCAGCGCCAGGAACGGTTGCGGGTAGATCCCGAGCGGGCTCCACTCGGGATCGACGAGCAGGGACCAGGTCCCCAGGCTCAGGACGAAGACGACGGCGAGGTTGGCGAGGCCGAAGGCGTACCAGGGGAGGGTGCGCGGGGCGGACCCGCGTGCGGCGGACGTCTCCTCGTATTGGATCGTGGTCATCGTTGACCGTTCTCCTGTCGGACGATCGGATGTCCCCGGTCGAGCCGGACGACCGGTCGGGTGGGGACGGGCTCGGATGCGAGCAGGAGGATGGTGCCCCGCCGCGGACGGGTTGGGGCGTCAAAGTTCTTGACGCGGCGATGCGGTTTGGAACGGCGCGAGGCCCCCGGGCCGCGGGCGGCAGTGCTGCCGTGCCGCGGCGCGGGGGCCTCGACGGACCCGCGGGGAGCGGGCTACTTCACGAGCATCCCGGCGTCGAGCGGCAGGCTCACCCCGGTGATGGACTTCGCGTCGTCGGAGACGAGGAAGAGCACCGCCCGGGCGATGTCCCGGGGCTGGATACGGTCAGGGGCAGCGCGTGCAGCCCCTGCGAGGCCTCCTCGAAGTCCGCCTTGGTCGGGTTCTCGACGTCCGGACGGAAAATCCGGAACAGCTCGTCGTTCATGATCATCGGAGTGTCCACCTGCGAGGGGTGGATCGTGTTCACCCGGATCGAGTGGGGGGCGAGCTCCTTGGCCAGCGTCTTCATCAGCGCGACCACACCGCTCTTGGCCACGGTGTAGGAGCCGAGGCCGGCGTGGGTGTACATCGAGGCGATCGAGCTGGTCAGGACCATCGCCCCGCCACCGGCGTCGATCAGGTGCGGGATGGCGGCCTTGCAGGTGTTGAACACACCCGTCAAGTTGACGTCCAGGACCTGCTGCCAGCCCTCCAGAGTGGTGTCCTGGATGGGGATCGGTCCGGGCGCGATGCCCGCGTTCGCGACGACGATGTCGAGCCTGCCGAGCTCGCTCACCCGCTCTGCAGGGCCTCCGTCAGCGCCTCGGCGTTGCGGACGTCCACCGCCGCCGTCACGACGCGCCGGTCGAGCGCCTCGATCTCCTTGGCGGTTCCGGCGAGCTCCTCCGCCGTCCCGAGCGGGTAGCCCAGGCCGAAGGCGGCATTCGCGTCGGAGACGTCGAGGGCGATGATGTCGGCGCCGGCCTTGGCCAGCTCGATGGCGTGCGCCCGGCCCTGCCCGCGCGCCGCCCCCTTGATGAATGCGACCTTCCCGGTCAGATCTGCCATGTCTTGCAAGGCCTCCCGTTATTGCTGTTCACGACGGGGCCGCCACGCGGGGATGCGCCCGGCGGGACGGCGTGTCCGTCCGTCTATGTCGAACCGGTCGTGACGAGACGCGCCCGGGCCCGAGCACATGGGATGGTGTCCGCCGCGAGCCGCGTCGCGGCGTAAAGAGTTTTGACGTCGACGGCCGGCCCACCGACGCGTCGTCAGAAGACGACGACCGGCTTCACCGTCGCCCCCGACGCGGAGTCGGCGAACGCGGTGTTGATGTCGTCCAGCTTGTAGGTCTTGACGAGCTTGTCGAACGGGAAGCGGCCCTGCTCCCACGGCGCGACCAGGCGCGGGATGAACTGCTGGGGGACCGAGCTGCCCTGGATGATGGTCTTGAACGTCCAGCCCTTGACCAGCGACGCGCCCGTCTCGAACGTCGTCTCGGTGCCGGGCGCGCCCGCGCCGACCAGCGCCAGGGTCCCCCGGATCGCCAGCGCCTGCGCCGCGTTGGTCAACACGCTGGGGATCGCGGTGGTGACGAGGATGTAGTCCAGCCCCCGCCCATCGCTCGCGGCCATCAGCTCGTCGAGCGTGCTGTCGCTGCCCGCCTTGACCGTGTGGGTCGCGCCGAGCTCGCGGGCGAGCTCGAGACGCGAGTCGTGCAGGTCGACCGCGACGATCGTGGTACAGCCGATCACCCGGGCCGCCATGACCGCGGCCAGCCCCACCGCACCGGCGCCTGACACCGCGATGGACGAGCCCGCCGGCGGCCGCAGGTCGTTGAGGATCGATCCCGCGCCCGTCTGCATGCCGCAACCGAGAGGGGCCAGGACCTCCAGCGGGGCGGCTGGGTCGACCTTGATGATGCTGCTCTCCACAACGTTGGCGTGGGTGGCGAAGGTCGACTGCCCGAAGAAGTGGGACGAGATGCTCTCGCCCGACGACGTCGTCAGAGAGGTGGACCCGTCGTGGCGCCGGCCGCCGAAGGCCTCGGCGAACAGATTCTCGCAGTAGGCCATCCGTCCGGCGCGGCGCTCCAGGCAGTGGGTGCAGTACGCGGCGGAGAGGACGACGTGGTCGCCCGGCACGACCGTGGTGACGTCCGCACCCACCTCCTCGACGATCCCGGCGCCCTCGTGGCCGAGCACGGCGGGCAGCGGGCTGGGATACACGCCGTCGCGGACGATGGCGTCGGTGTGGCAGATGCCGGTGGCGACCATGCGGACGCGGGCCTCGTTCGCGCGGGGCGCGTCGAGCTCGAGCTGCTCCAGCGTCAGCGGCGCGTGGTGCTCACGGGCGACGGCGGCGGTGATGGTGGTCATCGATGTCTCCTATGGTTCGACCTGCTGGAATGGCATGTCGATCGACCCCGACCCCGACCGGCTGCCTCGATGGGCGGGGCGACCGGTCCGGCCGCCCCGCCGGGGCTCACTTGAGCCTACGGATCGAGTGCTCCTCGACGTACTCGGACAGCCCGGCGTCGCCGAACTCGCGCCCAATACCGCTCTGCTTGATGGTATTGATGAACGTGCTGCCGGCCTCGACCTTGCGTGCGAAGGCCAGGCCGCGATCTGGGTCGGAGGTCCAGACCGAGGACCCCAGGCCGTAGTCGCTGTCGTTGGCCCAGTCGAGGACCTGCTGCTCGTCGTCGTAGGCGATGAGCGGAACCACCGGGCCGAACTGCTCCTCGCAGGAGACCGGCGCGGTGTGCTCGACGTTGCGCACCACGTGCGGGAGCACGTAGTAGCCGTTGTCCCACCCGGTAGCCGGGAAGGCCGCGTGTGCGGCGCTGGGCGGTCGCGGTGCCGCCGGTGAACCAGGTTGTTGCCGGTGAAGACGCCGCGTGGGGTGGCCGCGGAACAGCGGTGGGACCCGCGACAGCGACTCTGATGTGCAACACAGATCGAACGGCCGTCGCGAGACCAGTCGCACGGCCATCATGGCGCCGGGCTCCTTGCGTGTCAATCACGCGTCGGTCGACGAGCTGGCGACGCGCCCCGCGAAGGATGGGACACCTCGCTCCGAGCGACGGGATGAAACTCTGTGGGCGTCGTCGGCCGCCTCGGTCGACGGAGGAGGTGACGTCGTGAAGGCGCGGTCACTGGTCTTCGACCTGTTCGGTGACTACCTGCGGTACCGCGGTGGAGAGGCGCGGCTGCGCAGCCTCGTGTCGCTGATGGGCTGCTTCGACGTCCCTGGGCCGACCGTGCGCGTCGTCGTCGCCCGGCTGCGCAAGGACGGCTGGCTGTCCAGCCGTCGTGAGGGACGCGAGACCGTGTACGCGCTGACCGACGCGGCCTGGGCGCTGCTCGACGAGGGGCGCGAGCGGATCTTCCATCGCGCCCAAGGGCCATGGGACGGGCAGTGGCACATGGTCATCTACTCGGTCCCGGAGTCCGAGCGAGGCCTGCGTGAACAGCTCCGCAAGAAGCTCGCCTGGTTCGGTTTCGGCCCGTTGTCGTCCTCGGTCTGGCTCAGTCCGCACGACCGGGTCGGGCTGGTCAAGGAGGCATTCGCGGAGGAGCCTGCAGTACGCCTGGATGTGTTCCGCTCTCGAACGAGCGGCGCAGTGGAGGATCGTGGCATCGCGTCGCGCTCCTGGGATCTGGGTGAGCTGAACCGTGCCTACGTCGACTTCCTCGCGACCTACCGGCCCCGCCTGGCGGCCTACCGCGCAGGGGAGCTGCAAGGGGCGGAGGCGCTCGCCGAGCGGATGTGCCTGATCCACGAGTACCGGAGCTTCCCGTTCCGGGATCCCGACCTGCCGCCCGAGCTGCTGCCGGAGGGCTGGAACGGGCGCGTCGCGCACGACGTGTTCATCGAGGCGCACGGCCTTCTGCGGGGGCCTGCGGAGGCCTGCGTGGACGCGCTGACGGGTTCGACGCTCCTGGACGAGCGAGCAGGGTGATCACGCGCTCAAAGTGTGTCACTAACTAGACGGTCGTCGGTACCACGTTGTAACTTGTCGGTGTACTCGCCATGGCGGCGTCGTGCGCATCGCAACGAGGAGCGTGGTGCTCGTGTCAGGGACGACGAAGCCGGCGACCCGGTCCGGGCTCATCGTGATCGCGTTGTGCTTCCTGACCATCGTCTTCGACGGCTACGACCTGATCGTGTACGGCTCGGTCGTGCCGAGCCTGCTGGCCGAACCGGGCTGGGACCTCGGGCCCGCGGAGGCGGGCGCCATCGGCAGCTACGCCCTTGCGGGCATGCTGATCGGCGCGCTGGGCGCGGGGGCGATCACCGACGCCCTCGGCAGGCGCCGGATCATGCTGATCGGCATCACCTGGTTCTCGCTGCTGATGATCGTCTGCTCGCTCGCCCCCAACCCGGAGCTGCTCGGGCTGTTCCGCTTCCTGGCTGGCCTCGGTCTCGGCGGCGTCATCCCCTCGGCGATCGCGCTGACGGTGGAGTACGCCCCGCGCGGCCGTCGGCAGCTCTACAACGCGCTGATGTTCGCCGGCTACTCCGTCGGCGGGGTGCTCGCCGCGGTCCTGGCCCTGTCGCTGGTGGCCGACCACGGGTGGCGCCCGCTGCTGGCCATCGGCGCCGCACCGCTGCTCATCGTGCTCCCCCTGGCCTGGCGGTTCCTGCCCGAGTCGGTCGGGTACCTGCTGGCGAAGGGGCGCGACGACGAGGCCGAGACGCTCGCCGCCCGCTACGGCGTCGACCTGCCCGCACTCCGCGAGGAGCGCGCCGCCGCCGCGGGGGCCGCCGGTCCGAAGGCGTTGTTCCGCAAGGGGATGCTCGGCGCCACCCTGCTGTTCGGTGCCGCGAGCTTCTGCGGCCTGCTGCTCGTCTACGGCCTCAACACCTGGCTGCCGCAGATCATGCGGCAGGCGGGTTACCCGCTCGGCTCGGCGTTCACGTTCCTGCTCGTGCTGAACCTCGGCGCGATCGTCGGGGCGGTGATCGCGTCGCTGCTGGCGGACCGGTTCGGCCCCAAGCCGGTCACCGTCGGGGCGTTCCTGCTCGCCACGCTGTGCCTGCTGGTGCTGAGCCAGCGGGTCGACACGGGCCTGCTGATGGTCGCGGTGGCCGTGGCCGGACTCGGCAGTGTGGGTACCCAGATCCTGGTGAACGGGTACGTGGCCGTGCACTACCCGGCCTCGATCCGGGCGACCGCCCTCGGGTAGGCGCTCGGGGTCGGGCGAGCCGGGGCGATCGTCGGACCGCTGTTCGGCGGCTGGGTCCTGGCCTCCGGCATCGGCTTCGAGTGGAACTTCTACGGGTTCGCCGTGCCGGCGCTCGCGGGGGCCGTCCTGATCGCCCTGATCCCCCGCCGACGCCCCACGGGCACGACGACCGGCAGCACATCCGACGACCCGACGACCTCGGGTACGACGAAGGAGGAGACGACCGCATGACCGCGACGGTTCCGGAGATCACCCCGGAGGAGCAGAAGCAGCTCGACGAGCTGTACAGCGACTTCGAGGCGGCCCACATGAAGCCGCTCTGGACGCAGATCGGCGGGCTGATGCCCACGAGCCCGCGTCCGGACTCGGTGCCGTTCCTCTGGCGCTGGTCGACCCTGCTCCCGCTGGCGGAGAAGGCGGGCGAGCTCGTCCCGGTCGGCCGCGGCGGGGAGCGGCGCGCGATCGCGCTCGCCAACCCCGGCCTGCCGGGCACCCCCTACGCCACCCCGACGCTGTGGGCGGCGATCCAGTACCTCGGCCCGCGCGAGGAGGCGCCGGCGCACCGGCACGTGCAGACGGCCTTCCGGTTCGTCGTCGAGGGCGAGGGGGTGTGGACCAACGTCGAGGGCGACCCGGTGGCGATGCGCCGCGGGGACCTGCTGCTCACCCCGGGGATGCACTTCCACGAGCACCACAACACCACTGACCACCCGATGGCCTGGATCGACGGCCTGGACATCCCGCTGGTCCGCACGCTCGACGCCGGGTTCTTCGAGTTCGGCCCGGACATGCTGTCGACGAAGGAGACCCCGGCGGTCTCGCGCAACGAGCGGCTCTGGGGCCACCCCGGGCTCGCCCCGGTCGGCGCGTCCGCCCCGAAGGCGTCGCCGCTGATGGCGTACCGCTGGGAGCACACCGACGCCGCCCTGACCGCGCAGCTCGAGCTCGAGGCCGAGGGGCACCCCGGCGTCGTCGAGCCCGGGCACGCCGTCGTCCGGTTCACCAACCCGGCCACGGCCGGGGACTGCCTGTCCACCATGCGCTGCGAGATGCACCGCCTGCGGGCGGGCACCTCGACGGCGCTGACCCGCACCGCGGGCTCGTCCGTGTGGCAGATCTTCGAGGGTTCCGGCGTCGTCACGGTCGGCGACGAGCGCTACGAGGTCGGCAAGGGTGACCTGTTCTGCGTCCCGTCCTGGGCCGGGCTCGCCTTCGACGCCGGCTCCTCGGGGCTGGACGCCTTCGCCTACTCCGACGCCCCCGTCTTCGAGGCCCTCGGCCTCGCCCGTACCTCCCGAGAGGACCGTTCGTGAAGCTCGCGACCATCCGCACCCCCAGCGGCACCGCTGCCGTCCGCATCGACGGCGACGGGGCCGTCGAGCTGGGCGCCGCCGACCTCGGCGAGTTCCTGGCCCGCCCTGACTGGCGCACCGCCGCGGAGTCGGCGTCGGGCACCCGGCACGACCTGGCCGGACTGGACTACGCCACGCTGGTCCCGCGGCCGGAGAAGGTGTTCTGCGTCGGGCTGAACTACCGCACGCACATCCTGGAGATGGGCCGCGAGCTGCCGGAGTACCCGACCCTGTTCGCGAAGTTCGCCCGGGCGCTGGTCGGCGCATACGACCCGGTCGAGCTGCCGGCGGGGTCGGAGCAGGTGGACTGGGAGGCCGAGCTCGGCGTGGTGATCGGTGCCGAGGTCCGGCACGCCACCCCGGAGCAGGCGGCCGCGGCGATCGCCGGCTACACGGTGGTCAACGACGTGACCGCCCGGGACTTCCAGTACCGGTCGGTCGAGTGGTTGCAGGGCAAGACCTTCGAGCGCAGCACGCCGGTCGGCCCATGGCTGGTGACCGACGCCGAGCCGGGGGAGATCTCCTGCGAGGTCGACGGCGACGTGGTGCAGAAGGCCGACACCTCGGACCTCGTGTTCTCCCCGGCCGACCTCGTCGCCTACATCTCCCAGGTGATCACGCTGGTGCCCGGGGACATCATCGCCACCGGCACCCCGGGCGGGGTCGGGCACGCCCGCAAGCCCCCGCGCTACCTGGCCGAGGGCTCGGAGCTGGTCACCCGCGTCGAGGGCGTCGGCGAGCTGCGCAACACCGTCGTCAAGGGGGCCTGAGGCATGCGGATCGCCGTCGCGGGGGGCGGCCCGGGCGGGCTGTTCTTCGCCACCCTGCTGCGCCGGGCCGACCCGTCGATCGAGGTCACCGTCTTCGAGCGGAACCGCGCCGACGACACGTTCGGCTTCGGCGTGGTCTTCTCCGACCGCACCCTCGCCGGGATCCACGAGGCCGATCCCGTGCTGCGCCAGGCCCTGACCGAGCACGGCAAGCACTGGGACGAGATCGAGGTGCGCCTGAAGGGCGAGCGGATCCGCTGCGGTGGGAACGGCATGGCCGCGGTGGTGCGCAAGACCCTGCTGGCGCTCATGCAGGCCCGCGCCCGGGACGTGGGCGCGGACCTGCGCTTCTCCACCGAGGTCACCCTCGCCGACCTCGACGACTACGACCTGGTGGTCGCTGCGGACGGCACGGGCTCCCGGATCCGGGAGCAGTTGGAGGCCGACCTCGGCGTCGAGGTGGAGACGGCCACGGCGAAGTTCATCTGGTTCGGCACGGACTACCTGTTCGACGGCCTGACGTTCGTCCACGAGCGCAGCCCCGACGGCGTCTTCGCGGTGCACGGCTACCCGATCTCCGACGAGGTCTCCACCTTCATCGTCGAGACCGACGAGGCGTCGTGGCGCCGCGCCGGGCTCGACGAGTTCGACGTGACCCAGCCCCCCGGGGCCAGCGACATGGTCACCAAGGACTACCTGGAGAAGCTGTTCGCCGACCAGATCGACGGCAAGCGGCTGCTGACCAACAACTCCCGCTGGGGCAACTTCCGCACCCGTCGCACCCGGCGCTGGCACACGCTGAGCCCGCGCCCGGTCGCCTTCCTCGGCGACGCCGTGCACACCGCTCACTTCTCGGTGGGCTCGGGCACGAAGATGGCCATGGAGGACGCGGTCGAGCTGGCCCGCGCGGTCGCCGCGTCGCCTGCTGACCTGGGCGCGGCGCTCGCCGACTACGAGCAGGCGGCCCAGCCGTCCGTGCGGAAGATCCAGAACTCGGCCCGGCCGAGCCTGGCCTGGTGGGAGCACTTCGGGCGCTACCACGACGAGTTCGAGCCCTGGCAGTTCGCCTACCACTTCCTGTCCCGCAGCATCTCCGACGCTCGGCTGGCGCGGCGGGCCCCCGAGTTCGTCGAGGCCAGCCACCGCGGCTGGGTCGACGCCCACGGCGCGGAGCCGCTCGAGACCCCGTTCGAGCACGGTAGTTGGTCCAGCCCGGGCCGCCTGGTGCGCCTGTCGGACACCGCGGTCGCGGACGACCTGCCCTTCGCCGACGAGCCGCAGGACGGTCCGTGGGTGGCGCGCCTGGGGGCCCCTGAGAACGAGGAGGGCCTCTCCGCGGTCTTCGAGCGGCTCCGCGGCTGGGCCGCGCTCGGGGACCGGGCGCCGGTGCTGGTCGCCGTGGCGGGCGGCACCGCGTTGACCCGCACCCTGGTCTGCGAGCAGGCCCGCATGCACGACCGGCTGCCCGCGCTGCTGGTGGACGTCGACGGCGAGGAGGGACTGCGGGACCGCGCGGTCACCACCGTCCTCTCCGGCCGTGCCGACCTGGTGGGAGTGCCCGCATGACCCGAACCGATCTCAACGCGCTGTTCGCACCGAAGGGGATCGCCGTCGTCGGCGCCTCCCGCAACCCCGCCAAGCTCGGCGCGACGATGGCGCGCTCGCTGAGCGGCTTCGCCGAGCGCGGGGGACACCTCGCCCTGGTGAACTCCCGCGACGACACGATGTACCCGAGCGTGGCCGCGGCCGCTGAGCACGGCCCGGTCGACCTCGCCGTGGTCTGTGTCCCGGCCGCCGCGAGCGTGTCGGTGGTGGCCGAGGCGGCCGCCGCGGGCGCGGGCGCCGCGGTGATCTGCGGTGGCGGGTTCGCCGAGGCCGGCGGACCCGGCATCGGCTACCAGGACGATCTCGCCGCCGTCGCAGCCGAGACGGGCATTCGCCTGCTCGGCCCCAACACCAGCGGCTTCCTCGCCCCCCACGTTGGGGTCACGGCCAGCTTCGTGCCCGGCGTGACCCAGGTGCGGCCCGGGCGGGTCGCCGTGGTGGCGGCCAGCGGCGGGGTCAACCACGCGCTGTCGTTCCTGCTCACCGAGGCCGGGCACGGGGTCAGCCTGGCGGTGGGCCTGGGCAACGCCGTCGACGTCTCCGCCCCTGACGTGCTGGACCACCTCGCGGTGGACCCGGGCACCGGGGCGGTCGCGCTGCACATCGAGTCCGTCGCCGACGGGCCCCGGCTCGTCGAGGCGGTCCGGAGGCTGTCCGCGGAGCGGCCGGTGGTGGCCCTGGTCGTGGGGCGCCACGACATCGGGGCCTTCGCCGCGTCGCACACCGGCGCGCTGGCCACCTCCTGGCGCACGACCCGCGCCGCGCTGGCGCAGGCCGGTGCGGTGACCGTGGACGACGAGCGCGAGCTCGTCGACGCGGTCGGGGCGCTGTCGGTGACCCGCGCCCGGCCAGCGCGAGAGGCAGGCGTCGGGGTGGTGACCGCCCAGGCCGGGCCGGGTCTGCTGCTGCTCGACGACCTTCGCGGTCGCCGGGCGCGGGTGCCCGAGCTGACCGGAACCACCCAGGACACGCTGGGCACCCTGCTGCCCCCGCTGACCTTCCAGGCCAACCCGGTCGACACGGGCAGGCCCGGCCCCGAGCTCGGCCGGATCTTCCACGCCGTCGCCTCGGACCCCCAGGTGGACGTCGTCGCCGCGTACGCCCTCTACGAACCGGACGCGGTCGACCTCGTCGCGGCCGCCGAGGAGGGCCGGGTCCCCGAGGTCCCGGTCGTCTTCGGCCTCGGCGGCACCGGCGAGGACGTCGTCGCCCAGCGTCGTGACCTGCTCGCGGCCGGGATCGCGGTGGCGAACGACCCCCGTGGCGTCGCCGCGGCGACCGGGGCGCTGCTCGCCGATGCCCGCGCCCGAGAGCGGTCCACGGCGGCTCCGACGCCGTCCGCGGCGCCGACCGGGATCCACGGCCCGCACGACGAGGACCAGGCCAAGAGCCTCCTCGACCGGATCGGCGTCGGGACCACCCCGCGCCGGGTGTGCGCGTCGCGGGCGGAGGCGCACACCGCCCTCGCCGAGCTCGGCGGGCCGGTCGCGGTGAAGATCCTCGACGCCGCGATCCTGCACAAGACCGAGATCGGCGGCGTCCACCTCGGGATCCGTAGCGCGGACGAGCTCGACAGCGCCCTCGACGCCCTGGACGCCGTCGACGCTCAGCGCTACCTCGTCGAGTCCATGGCCTCCGGCGGCGTCGACCTGGTGCTCGGCGCCCGCCGCGACCCGGTGTTCGGGCCGATCCTGCTGCTCGGCCTGGGCGGCACCACCGCCGAGGCCCTCGCCGACGTCGCGATCCGGCTCGCGCCGGTGGCCCCGGAGGAGGCCGGCGCTATGTCGACCGAGCTGGCCGGGCAGGCACTGCTCGACGGGTGGCGCGGCGGCCCCGTGCTCGAGCCCGCCGAGCTCGGCCGGGTCGTCGCGGCGCTGGGTGACCTGCTCGTGGCCAACCCCGACCTCGACGAGATCGAGGTCAACCCGCTCCGTCTCACCGCGACCGGCCTGGTCGCCCTCGATGCCGTCGTCATCCCCAGGGAGGCCAGCGATGCCCAGCCCCATCAGTGATCACACCGTGCCCTGGCCTGCGGACCTCGCCGTGGAGTACGTCGCCCAGGGCTACTGGGCCGAGGTGGCGCTGGGCACGGCCCTGCGCGAGGTCGCGGACGCCCACCCGGACGCCCCGGCCCTCGTCGACGCCGCCACCGGCCTGCGGCTGACCCACGGCGAGCTCGCCGACCGCGCGGACGCCGCCGCGTCCCGCCTGCTCGACCTCGGCATGGCGGCCGGCGAGCGGGTCGTGGTCCAGCTGGGCAACGGGTGGGAGTTCGTGGTGCTCACCCTGGCCTGCCTCCGGGCCGGGATCGTGCCGGTCATGGCGCTGCCCGCCCACCGACGCACCGAGCTGACCTACCTGGCCCGGCACGCCGAGGCGACCGCGATCGCGGTCCCGGACCGGATGCGGGACTTCGACCACCAGACGCTCGCTCACGAGCTGGCCGACGACGTCCGTGAGGTCGCCGACGGACCGTGGCACGTGTTCGTCGCGGGGGACGAGGTGGCTCCCGGCAGTATCGACCTGCGCGAGCTGTGCGGTCCCGGCGATCCGGAGGCGGACCGGGCGCGGCTCGACGCGCTCGCGCCGCACAGCCGCGACGTCGCGGTCTTCCTGCTCTCGGGCGGGACCACGGGCCTGCCGAAGCTGATCGCCCGCACGCACGACGACTACGTCTACAACGCCCGGCGCAGCGCCGAGATGGCGGACGTCGACGCCGACTCCGTCTACCTGATCAGCCTCCCGGCGGGCCACAACTTCCCGCTGGCCTGCCCGGGCATCCTCGGGGTGCTGCTGGCGGGCGGCCGGGTCGTCACGCTGCCGTCGCCGGAGCCCGTCCGGGCCTTCGCGACGATCGAGGCCGAGGGCGTGACCCACACCGCGGTGGTCCCCGCGGTCGCCGGTCGCTGGCTCGACCACGCCGCCGAGCACGGCGCGGCGCAGGTCGCGAGCCTGCGGGTGCTGCAGGTCGGCGGCGCGCGGCTGGCCGACGAGCTGGCCCGCAAGATCACCCCGGTGCTCGGCTGCACGCTCCAGCAGGTGTTCGGGATGGCGGAGGGGCTGCTGAACTTCACCCGACTCGACGACCCCGAGGACCTCATCTGCACCACGCAGGGTCGTCCGATGTGTCCCGCGGACGAGGTCCGGCTCGTCGACGAGCTGGACAAGGACGTGCCGGAGGGCGAGCCGGGCTCTCTCCTCACCCGCGGCCCGTACACCCCGCGCGGCTACTACCGAGCCGAGGAGCAGAACGCGCGCGCGTTCACCGAGGACGGCTGGTATCGCTCCGGCGACATCTGCCGGCGCACCCCCGAGGGCAACCTGATCGTCGAGGGCCGCGACAAGGACATGATCAACCGCGGCGGCGAGAAGATCTCCGCCGAGGAGGTCGAGAACCTGGTCTACCAGCTGCCGTCGGTCGCCCAGGTCGCCGCGGTCGCCATGCCGGACGCGCAGCTGGGGGAGCGGGTCTGCCTCTACGTGGTCCCGCGGCCGGGCGCGACGGTGACCCTCGAGGAGATCCGCGAGTCCATGGACGCGATCGGCGTCGCCCGGTTCAAGCTGCCCGAGCACCTCGTGCTGGTCGAGGAAATCGCCTCCACCAAGGTCGGAAAGATCGACAAGAAGGCGCTGCGGGCCGACATCGCCGACCGCCTGAACGGAGCCCCTGCATGACCGACCGGCACGACGTCACCGCCACCCTGCCGTGGATGCGCGAGGGCACCGCGCACCTGCTCGCGGTGGTGGACAAGCTCACCGACGAGGAGCTCGCAGGCCCGAGCGCACTCCCGGGCTGGACGGGGGCGCACGTCGTCGGGCACATGGCGCGCAACGCCGAGGCGCTGAGCAGGCTCGCCGCGTGGGCCCGGACCGGTGTCGAGACGCCGATGTACGCGGACCGCGAACAGCGCGCGGCGGAGATCGAGAGCTCCGCCGCCCTGCCGGCGGCCACCCTGCGCGGGGATCTCGCGTCGACCGCCGCGACCCTGGACGCGGACCTCTCGGCGCTCACCCCGGCACAGTGGCAGGCCCAGGTCCGCAGCGCGCTCGGCCGGGCCATCCCCGCGGCCGAGGTGCCGTGGATGCGGATCCGCGAGGTCTGGCTGCACGCGGTCGACCTTGGAGCCGGCGTGGAGGACCTGCCCGCGGACGTCGTCGACCTCCTGCTCGACGACGTGAGCGCGGCCCTCTCCGGCAAGGAGGACTGCGCCGCCCTCCTGCTGGCCCCGACGGACCGGGACCGGACCTGGACCCTCGGCGCCCCGGACGCCCGCGAGACGGTCGCCGCGCCCGCCGCGGAGCTCGCGGGGTGGCTCACCGGTCGCGTCTCGGGCCCCGACCGGCCCGCGCTCCCACGCTGGCTCTGAGCCCCGACGACCCCCCCTGATCGACCCGACGGAGGGCCGATGTCCGATCTCACGTTCGACTCCACGACCTCGGCGGACGGCACCGTCCTCGGCTACTTCCGCCGAGGGTCGGGGCCTGCGCTCGTCATCACGCACGGTAGCGTCTCGGCCGCGGAGCAGTGGATCCCGGCCACCGAGCACCTGGCCGAGCACTTCACCTGCTACGCCTTCGACCGCCGCGGCCGGGGTTGCAGCGGGGATGCCGCGGCCGGCGTACGACCTCGGGACGGAGGTCGCGGACATCGCGGCGATGATAGCGGTGGCCGGGCCGGGGGCCCACCTGCTCGGGCACTCCTACGGCGCGCTCTGCACGCTGGCCTACGCCGAGAAGCGCGGACTCGTCGGCACGCTGGTCCTCTTCGAGCCGCCGCGGGCAGGAGCACCCGGGGGGCCCTCCGTCTCGGTCTACGTTGTGGCGATCCTGGCGGTCACCCTTGGCCTGCGGCCTCGTGCTGGCCCGGCGGGTCGGGTCCGCCGCCAGCACCACCGGAGAGGTCCGCACCCCCGACCGGGTGGATACCTGACCATCCTCATCGAGACCGTCGATCCCGCGGGTAGCTCGCTCGTCGACCGCCCCCGCGCACGACGACGCCGCGGTGGAGGCCGCCGTCGAGATCGGGAAGTCGGCGCGCAGCGGGCTGGTACGCCGACCACGCCGAGCGGCGGCCGGCCGTAGGCCGCCGGCGAGCAGGAACTGCAGCTAGGTGTTGCCCCGTGCCGATCCTCCGAGGCGGCCTGCTCGGCGATCCGATCGAATGGCACGGCCGCAGGCGATCCGATGAGCTGAGCACCGTGGCGACCCCGCCGCTCTGCAGGGGACCGCGCTGCAGGCGGGGGGCTGCGTCCTCGGGGGTGGTGTACGAGTCCCTCGCTGGTGAGCGGCGTGGCGTCGTGACGTGAGACGGCCACCGCGTGATCTTGACGAGTACC